>JAGQYS010000055.1:3389-37190 GCA_020435965.1 Flavobacteriaceae bacterium
CGCTTTTACAACTTCAACTCACCCTTTTTAAAGAATTAACGTTGAGTTCATCAAAAAAATAACTAATGTAGGCAGTAACCTTTATTATATATTAAAGAACTTAAGAGTTTAAATACTCTTTTAGAAGCTGATCTATAGCTACAAGCTTTTCTTCAACTTCTTCATTTAAATATTCATTATCAATCGTTTTCTGTTCGTTTTGTGATGCAAATTGCAATGCACACATTGCCAAAACATCTTGTTTATCTCGAACGGAATAACTTTGCTCAAATTGTTTAATCATGGCATCAATTTTCTGAGCTGCTTTTCGTAATCCTTCTTCTTGTTTCGGATCAATAGTCAAAGGATACACTCTGTTGGCTATTGATAGCTTTATTTTAAGCTGTTCTGACATTTAATTTTTGCCTTTACTCAGATAATTGAGAAATACAATGGTCTATTTCCCTGATTAATGTGTTTATTTTAAGCTTTGTTTCTCTTTTGCTTTCGTCACTGCCTAATATTGAATTAGCAAATTTGAGTGATTCATATTTTTCTTCCCAAGAGCTAATAATCGCTTCTTGCTGAATCATCTTTTGTTGAGTTGCCTCTAAGTCTCCCTGAAGTTTAGCATTATTTTGCTTCAAAACCTCAAGCTTGTGCAAAACCTTGCTTATTCTATTCTCTAAGGAATCTACAACAGACTCAATATTACTCATTTATATAATTCAATACTAATTACACAAAGTTAAGATACCTATTGTTAATTAGCAATTGTTTTTACTTAAAATTCTGAAATTATTAATTGTCAGCATCTTACAATATTTTTTTTAACGATAGTTTTATACTTTGCCAGTTTAATGCAATTTAATATTTTAGCAGAGACATCTTAATTATATGCAACATACCCTCAAAATCTTATTCCTTTTTTTTATTCAATTTTCAATTGCTCAGAATCCATATCCTCAGGATTATTTTAGGAATCCATTGGATGTAACCTTAATTTTGTCTGGAACCTTTGCCGAATTACGTTCCAACCATTTTCATTCTGGCTTGGACATAAAAACACAACAACGTGAAGGTCTCAATGTCTATGCTGCTGCCGAAGGTTACGTTAGCCGAATTAAAATTTCGCATTATGGTTATGGCAAAGCGCTTTATATTACTCATCCTAATGGTTACACAACGGTCTATGCACATTTAAGAAAGTTTGCTCCCAAGATTGAAGACTATATCAAAAAACTTCAATATGAAAAAGAATCGTTTGAAGTAGAAGTTTTTCCAGACATGGAAACTCTACCAATTGCAACCGATGAAATTGTAGCTTACTCGGGAAATACAGGTGGTTCTGGAGGGCCTCATCTTCATTTTGAAATTAGAGACAAAGAAGAACGACCTATAAACCCAATGTTTTTTGGGCTAGATATTAAAGATTCACAAGTGCCTCAAATTTTATCTGTTTTCGCTTATCCTGTAAGTGAAAATGCACATATTAACGAAAGCACAGAACGAACTAAACTAAGATTAAAACAAGAACAAAATGGAAGCTATACTGTTGAAAACATAAAAGCCTATGGAAAAATCGGTTTTGGTATTGAAACGTATGACAGACAGGATTTAGCAGCTAACAAAAATGGCGTTAGCAATATCCAAACTTTTTATAATGGCAACAAAAATTTTGAAATTGACTTTAAACGTTTTTCATTTGACGAAACACAACATTTAAACAGACTCATTGACTATGAGTACTATGAAAATGAAAACACTAGAATCCAGAAATTATTTGTTCAGCCAAACAATCCGCTAAGTCTCTATAAAGATTTAGATAGCAATGGCTATATACAAATTGAAGACAGCACAGCATCTGTTTATAAAGTGCGTGTAAAGGATTTTAAAGACAACGATGCTTGGGTAACCGTAAACATAGATGGCGAAAAAATTGATTCGCTCAAACCAAAATACATCAAAGCAACAGACTACTTTGTATATGCAGATCAGTCAACCACTTTGGAAAAAGAAAATGTTTCAGTTTACATTCCAAGCAACACATTTTATGATGATTTTTTTATTGATTTCAATGTTGTAAATGATACGCTAACTATTCACGAACCTACTATTCCGCTGCAAAAAAACATGGTCATTAACTTTGATATAAGTGATTATAAAGAGGAAGATAAAAACAAACTCTATATTGGTCGTTTATCAAAATATGGCAATAGGATTTATTACGTTTCAGCATTAAAAAAAGAAAACACACTAACTGCATTTACCAAAACACTCGGTACATACACAATTGGAATTGATAATGATGAGCCAACCATTAGACCTGTTAATTTTCAAGAAGGCAAATGGCTGAGTAAGTATAGGTACTTAACCCTTAACATTGACGATAAAACATCTGGAATAAACAGTTACAGAGCTACCATAAATGGTAAATGGATTTTAATGGAGTATGACTATAAGAAAAATACATTGGTTTATGATTTTAACGACGATGTGATAAAAAATGAAACCAAGTATAATTTAAAGGTAATTGTTACTGATAATGTTGGAAATAGTTCTACATTTGAAACTATCTTTTACAGAAAATAAAACAACACTCTTTTGAAGATACATTTTTCCTTACTGAAATTCACTTTTTTACTTTTACCTCTTTTTGGGTTATCTCAAACAGCTACCCTTAAAGGAATTATTCTTGACAATGCCAATTTGCCAATAGCAAATATTAACATCAAAACAGGAACAGATGGTACAACCACTAATGAAAACGGTTTTTATCTGATAAAAATTCCAGCGAATGAAGATGTCCTAATAGAATTCACACACCTCAACTACAAAAAAGTTTCAGCAACATTCAATTTAAAAAATGGTGAAACCTTTGAGTTTAATCCAGTGATGAATTTAGAAATAGAGCAAATTGCAGTTGTTGTTGTAAAAGGAAATCAGCGAAAACAAGTTGAAGGCATCACAACCATTGAACCTGAACTCATCAGAACCATTAAAGGTGCACAACCAGGTGTTGAAAACCTACTCAAAACACTTCCAGGTGTCAACATCTCCAATGAATTGAGTACACAATACTCCGTTAGAGGCGGAAATTTTGATGAAAACTTAGTGTACGTTAACGAAATTGAAGTATACAGACCCTTCCTTATTCGTTCTGGTCAGCAAGAAGGTTTGAGTTTTGTAAATACTGATATGGTTCAGAATGTAGAGTTTTCAGCTGGAGGATTTCAAGCGCAATATGGTGACAAACTTTCTTCGGTTTTAGACATTACTTACAGAAATCCTGTGAGCTTTGGTGTGCGAGCAGATATGAGTCTATTAGGTGGAAGCATTACTACTGAAGCCGTGTCTAAAGATTCTAAGTTTTCTGGAATTGTTGGTTTGCGTTACAGAGATAATAGTTTATTGGTAAAAGCAAAAGAAACAGAAACCAACTACGACCCAAAATTTGCTGACGCTCAATCCTATTTGAATTATAAATTTTCAGATAAATTTCATTTGAGTTTCTTGGGAAATGCCTCCATCAACAAATACAATTACGAACCTCAAACTCGACAAACCAATTTTGGTACGCTTGAAAATCCGTTAGCTTTATTGGTGTTTTATGAAGGTCAAGAAAAAGATCAATATCAAACCTATTTCGGAGCATTTAAAGGCACTTATTTTGCGACTGATGATCTTACATTAAAACTCATCACTTCTGCGTATCACACTACTGAAGAAGAATATTTTGACATCTTAGCGCAATACAGATTAGGTGAAGTAAACAGCAATATTGGTGATGAAGATTTAGGTGAAGTTGAATTTTCTGAAGGCATTGGTGGTCAACTCAATCATGCTAGAAATGATTTGGATGCTCTCATTGTAAATGTAGAACACAAAGGTGATTACAGGCTGGAAGGTGATAGCAATTTAAAATGGTCTGTCAAGTACACGCATGAAGATATTATGGATCGTATTGTGGAATGGGAAGTTATTGATTCTGCAGGATTTTCTATCAATCCTCCAAATATCGATTCGTTTAACGAGCAACCTTACGAAGCTTATCAAGGTCCATTAGTTCCATTTCAAAATATTAGAGCAAGAAATAATACAAAAATTGATAGAATTCAAGCTTATGCTCAATGGAGCAAACGCACAGAACTAGGTAATAATGACGTGTTTTTTAATGCTGGAGTTCGTGTACATAATTGGACTGTAAGTGGTGATGGTATTGAAAGTTCTACCCAAACTGTTTTTAGTCCTCGTGCGCAATTTGCCATTAAGCCAGATTGGGAAAAGGACATGTTGTTTAGACTAAGTGGTGGACTTTACTATCAACCTCCTTTTTATAGAGAACTACGCGGAAGCGATGGAAGTGTGAATAGCAAGGTAAAAGCACAGCAGTCTATACATATCGTACTTGCTAATGAATATAGCTTTAACATCTGGGAAAGGCCTTTTAAATTGGTTTCTGAAGCATACTACAAAAGCATGTCAGACATCAATCCGTACACTGTAGAGAATGTTCGTATTCGTTATCAAGCAAATAACAGTGCAAAAGCCTATGCTTATGGAGTTGATTTTAGGTTGAATGGTGAATTTGTGCCAGGAACAGAATCTTGGTTTAGTTTTGGCTACCTTAAAACAGAAGAAAACATTAACGACAGAGGCTATATCTCTAGACCAACAGACCAACGATTAAAATTTGGAATCTTATTTCAGGATTATGTGCCCAACATTCCTGATTTAAAAATGTATTTGAATTTAGTTTACAATACTGGAGTTCCAGGAGGTTCGCCTAGTTATGCAGATCCTTACGATTATCAGAATAGGTTGCCTGATTATAAAAGAGCTGATTTAGGAATCTCTTACGTTTTGGTCGACACCAAAAAGCCAGCACAAAGTGGCTGGAAAAGCAAGTTTAAAGAGTTGAGTTTAGGCATTGAAATCTTCAATATGTTTGATGTGCAAAACTCAATCACCAACACTTGGGTTAGAGATGTGTACAGTAAACGTCAATACTCCATACCGAATTATTTAACGCCAAGAGTGTTTAATGTTAGGGTTGGAATGCGTTTTTAGTGAGATACTAAGTCTCTTAAAGTCTTAACCACATAATCAACCTCATCTTTGGTATTGTAAATACTAAACGAAAACCGAATTGATGGTTTCAGTAAATCGTCTTCGCTTAAAATCTCTGCCAATACATGTGAGTTCTGCGAACTTCCGCTTTGGCACGCACTTCCTTTAGAACAAGCAATGCCTTTTAAATCCAACTGAAATAAAAACATAGCACCTTTTTCTGGAGCTACTGGAAAACACACATTTACTGAGGTGTAAGTGCTTTTTTCTAGGTCACCAGAATTTCCATTAAATGCAACTTGTGGTATTTCAGTTTTCAACTGCTCTATAAAGTACGATTTAATGCCTTTAACGTAGTCGCTTTCAGCATCAAGGTTTTTATACGATAGTTTTAAGGCTTCAGCCAAGCCAGCAATATTGTGAACACTCTCAGTTCCTGCTCTGTAACCTCGCTCCTGCTCGCCTCCAAAAATCAAAGGCTGTAAGCCAGAGTTTTTTCTTATAAAACAAAAACCAACACCTTTTGGACCATGAAACTTGTGTGCACTAGCTGCTAGAAAATCAATCGGAATTTCACTTAAATTAATGTGGTAATGCCCTACAGATTGCACTGTATCGCTGTGTAATAAAGCATTGTTTGATTTACATAATTCAGCTAGACCTTCAATATTTAATTTATTACCTATTTCATTATTCACATGCATTAAACTCACTAATTTTTTATTAGGTGAGTTTACCAGTAAACTCTCTAAGTGGAAAGGATTAATTGTACCATCTGGCTCTAATTTCACAAAATTAATAATGATGCCATATTCATAAGCCAATTGTTCGACAGTATGCAAAACAGCATGATGTTCAATTCGTGAAGTAATAATTTCCTCAACACCTAAATCTCTAACTGCACTTCTAAGCACCAAATTATCGGCTTCTGTTCCTCCAGACGTAAAGATAATTTCTGATGGACTTACTTTAAAATAAGCAGCAATGTCCTTTCTGTATTTTTCAATTAATGATTTAGATGAACGCCCAAAACTATGTGAAGATGAAGGATTTCCGTAATTATTTTTCATAACAGACGTAATCACTTCAATCACTTCAGGGCGAATTGGCGTTGTGGCTGCGTTATCAAAATAAACAGGATTCATACACTAATAAATTTTTATTAGCCAATAAAGAAAATTGGTTTTAAGGCTCAAAAATACTTGAAATAAAATTATTATCAATATCCTGCGTTATAAATTACAATTCCGTTATTTTTGTTCAAAATTTCATCTATGCGAAAGTTTCCTGTTTTATTTATCTGTTGTCTTATTTTATTCAATTCATGTGATGATGGCGATGTTATAACTGTTGAACTGGATTTTGACAAAACCTTGGCTCTTTGTGGCGATACAAACTCTATCAATTATGTAGTTTATGATATTAAAACAGATCCTAACGAATCGTTGACTTTGTTATTTCCAAGCAATTCAACAACAGATAAAATTTTTAATCCAACAACTACACCTCACACTTATGAAGGCACTATAAATAATACTTCAGTAAGATTTAACTATAGAACCTACGATGGCGACCCTTCAGGATTAATTTGTGAGGAAATCCCAGATGCAGATGTGTCAATTATAGAAGATTATCCAGCTCAAGGAGGAACCTTCATGACAGAAACCACTTTTGTAGATGATGATGAGGACGGAATCCCTTCTGAACAAGAAGACATCAACAACAATGGAAATTTGGAGGATGATGACACAGATGGTGATGGCATCCCAAATTACAAGGATAATGATGACGATAATGACAATGTACTTACTATAGATGAAAATCCAGACCTAAATGATGATGGCCTAATAGATGATGCTCAAGATACTGATGGCGACACCATTCCTGATTATTTAGACACTGATGATGATAATGATGGCACGATCACACGTTATGAAGACGAAAATTTAAATAAAAACCTACAAGATGATTTTGCTGATGGCTCAGTTATTAGACGTTATTTAGATCCTGCTGCCAATGATGTATTTGTACAAGATGAGCTAAATACAAACACTTTTAAAAGATTTATAACCGTTACTTTTAATATTCTAGATACTGATTTAGGAATCTTAAACACAGATCTAATTGAATTAGGAACTTACACTGACGAAAAAGATATCGAAAATTAGTTAAGCATTCTGATAGATATATACTTCAGTTGCTCCCAAGCCATATTTTTGATAATTAGCATCATAATATTTTAAATTATCATACTGTTTTAAAAGATACTCCAATTCCATTTTTAAAACACCTTCTCCAACACCATGAATAAAAACGATACGCTGTATGTTCTTACTCATAGCAAAAGCCAGCTGACGCTTAACAGTATCCAACTGATAGGTTAAAATATCGTGCTTTTGCATACCTTTTGTATTAGGAAGTAATTGGTGAATATGCAAATCGACTTCCATAGCTGGTTGAGTACGTTCTTTACGTTTTACGCCTACTGATTTCTTTTTTTTAGGGTTTTTGTCAGTGTGAATCTTTTGCAGTGTATCGTCAGTAATCATAGAGGTCCTAAACAATTTTGTGCTTTGTGACTTTAGCAACTGAGAAGTCTCAAATTCAAGTTCAAAACCATCTTCTGTTTGAATAGTCACATTATTATTCTCAACTGAAATGACTTTACCAGAAAGGTCTTCATCCAAAACCTCAACGTAATCACCTACTTTTAATGACATTACTATTCTTTTTCTTCTTTAATAAAAGTATCATCCTCTCTTTTACTAGAGATTCCGCGAGATAATCTATACAAACCTGTCATAAGCATCACAATACCACCTATAAGTATGTAAACATTTTGATTCTCTTCAGCTTGAGCGTAAAGCGCTATTAATCCGCCTGTTAGAATGAGAATTATGTTTATAAAGCGACTGATATTCATTATTCTTATTTTTAGGGAACGCATAATTACAGTTCGAGACAAAAATAGAGAATTAAATCATATACATTTTTTAACTTTGATAAACTTTTCAAATAACCAATGCTCTCTCCTGAAGATTACATGCTGCCATGCTTAACCAAAAAATTCTTTGGCATAGAATGCTTTGGTTGTGGTTTTCAGCGTTCACTTGGCTTTATTTTTCAAGGAGAGTTTGTTGCAGCATTTTATATGTATCCAGCTATTTACACCCTTTTTATGTTTGCAGGATTCTTAATAGCAAACATTTTCTTTAAAATAAAATATGCTGAAAAAATTAAATTAATTTTAGTAGTTTTAAACATTGTAATTATAGTTACAGGTTATATTATAAAAATCAATCAATAACATTACTATTTTGGAAAAACAAAAACTAAACACCACGCTCATTTATGTCCTTTCAATACTTGGCTTTTTATGCTGCTGCTTTTTTGGACTCGGAATAATACCTTCTGGAATTGCTTTTTTTATCTCTAACAAACAGTTAAAAGAAGCTTACGCTGACCATGAAAATTACGAAAACATTGAAGCCATGAAAACAGCTAAAATTGTTGCTTTGGTAGTTTTTATAATTAACATTCTTATGGTAATGAGAGTAATATACGTTTTCGCTACTGTAGGTTATGATGGTATCATGGAGCAGTACAATGCAGCTATGGAAGAATGGCAAAGAAACCAATAAAACAACTCCTTTTATATAAATATCCTATTAAAGCAAGTATTTTTAATTGGATGCTATTAATCACCCAAATTTATGCTTGATTGAGGTGCTGATAAAAACTTTAAATTACTATTGCAGGAGCCTGTAGTGTTTTTATTTGGTTTTATTTTGTATTTTTAAATTACTAACAATAACAATTTAAAAATGGAAACTAATCAAAACCAAAACAGTGGACAAAATGGTTCTGGCCAAACTATTATAGTCAATCAAGTAGAAAAGAAATCTAATGGACTTGGCACAGCAGGTTTCGTACTTTCTCTAATCGCATTATTTATCGGATGGGTTCCATTTCTTGGCTGGTTGATATGGATTCTAGGCCTTGTCTTCTCTTTTATTGGAATCTTCAGGGCTCCAAGAGGATTAGCCATTGCAGGTTTGGTTATTTCATTTATAGGAATTATCCTATTAGTAATTGTTTTTGCAGGTATTGGTGCAGCAGCACTTTCTTCATAAAAAATTAAAAAAGCGACCAAGTCACTAAGCTTGTCGAAGTGTGATCGCCTTTCTTTAATGAGTTTTTGTTGTGCAACTATTCAAATTCCCTTAACGTCTTAACAATTATAGACACGCAATCTAGCAATTGCTCTTCAGTCATCACTAAAGGTGGAGCAAAACGAATGATATTACCATGAGTTGGTTTTGCCAATAAACCATTATCTCTAAGCTTTAAGCAAATATTCCAAGCTGTATCACTTTCTTCATCATCATTTATCACAATAGCGTTTAGTAAGCCTTTACCTCTAACTAAAGTCACTAAATCTGTTGTTGCTATATACTTGTTAAGCTCACTTCTGAATAATTGACCTAGTCTTTCTGCATTATCAGCTAGTCGCTCTTCTTTTACAACTTCCAAAGCTGCCATGGCTACAGCAGCAGCTACAGGATTGCCTCCAAAGGTGCTTCCATGGTTTCCTGGCTTAATCACATTCATCACAGAATCATTTGCCAATACAGCAGACACTGGATAAGCGCCTCCAGAAAGAGCTTTTCCTAAAATCAATATATCTGGTTTTACGTTTTCATGGTCAACTGCTAATAATTTCCCTGTTCTTGCGATTCCTGTTTGTACTTCATCTGCAATGAATAATACATTGTACTTTTCACACAATGCTTTTGCTTTGGCTAAATAACCTTCACTTGGAACATACACACCAGCTTCACCTTGAATAGGTTCAGCCATAAAACCAGCAACATTAGGATTGCTCTTTAGAGCATCTTCCAAAGCGTCTAAATCGTCATAATCAATCTTGATAAACCCTTTTGTAAAAGGACCAAAGTTTTTACGAGCTACAGGATCATTTGAAAACGAAATAATGGTTGTTGTTCTGCCGTGGAAATTGTTCTTACAAACAATAATCTCAGCTTCATTTTCATCAATGCCTTTAACTTCGTAAGCCCATTTTCTACAGATTTTTAAAGCTGTTTCAACAGCTTCAGCTCCTGTATTCATTGGTAATAACTTATCAAATCCAAAATACTCAGATGCAAATTTTTCGTATCTGCCAAGCATATCATTATAGAATGCTCTGGATGTTAAGGTTAGTGTTTGTGCCTGATTTACCATTGCACCAACAATTTTTGGGTGACAATGTCCTTGGTTTACTGCTGAGTATGCTGATAGGAAATCATAATATTGCTTTCCTTCAACATCCCAAACATACACGCCTTCTCCTCTACTCAGTACGACTGGAAGTGGATGATAATTGTGAGCTCCATACTTGTTTTCTAAATCTATCGCTTCTTGCGATGTTAATTGGTTTAAAACAGCCATTTTATTATGTTTTAAATTAAAAAAATAACCATTCCTTATCTACCTTTATCCTTTCAGACCATACTCAAAGAAACTTCCAAAGTGAAGTTGAGATTCTGAAAATTCAGCGTGGGAAAGAAATCATCCCTAAAGGCTTGCAAATTACTAAATATAAGTTGCTTGGTAAAATATTTAATGTGTGTTTTTTACTATCCAAAAAGAACTTACTTTTGCAGCATGTCTAGAAGAAACAAAAAACAAGTATTCACCAAGGTTGAAGTTATTGATGCTGGAGCTAAAGGCAAAACCATCGCTAAAGCTCCAGATGGAAAAGTCATCTTTTTATCAAATGCTATTCCTGGTGATGTGGTAGATATACAAACATTTAAAAAGCGAAAAGCCTATTACGAAGGCAAGGCTACCAAGTTTCATACACTTTCTAAGAAACGAACAGAACCTGTTTGCGAGCATTTTGGCACTTGTGGTGGCTGTAAATGGCAAAACATGGCTTATGAACATCAACTATATTACAAGCAAAAGGAAGTAACTAATAACTTGACACGCATTGGTCATATAGAATTACCTGAAGCCACTCCAATTCTTGGTTCTGCAAATGAGTATTTTTATAGAAATAAAATGGAATTTTCCTTTAGCGATAGCAGATGGTTAACCCTTAAAGAAATTCAATCTGATAAAGATTTAGATGATAAAAATGCCTTAGGTTTTCACATTCCTGGAATGTGGGACAAAATCTTGGACATTAAAACGTGTCATTTGCAAGCGGATCCTTCAAACGCCATTAGAAACGCAGTAAAAGCCTTTGCTATTGAACATAACTTTGAGTTTTTCAATACCAGAAATCAAGAAGGCTTATTAAGAACTTTAATGATAAGAACCTCATCAACTGGCGATATTATGGTCGTAGTTCAGTTCTTTAAAGATGATAAACAAAATCGTGACTTATTGCTAAATCATTTGGCAGATACATTTCCAGAAATTACCTCGTTGCAATATATCATCAACGAAAAAGCTAACGATACTATTTACGATCAAGATGTGATTTGCTACAAAGGTGAAGACCACATTTTTGAAGAAATGGATGGCCTAAAATTTAAAATAAACGCTAAATCCTTTTATCAAACCAATTCAGATCAAGCTTACCAACTCTATAAAATAGCAAGGGATTTTGCTGGTTTAACAGGAAGCGAATTGGTATACGACTTGTACACAGGAACTGGAACCATAGCACAATTTGTTGCCAAACAAGCGAAAAAAGTGGTTGGTGTAGAAGCTGTTCCAGATGCCATTACAGCTGCAAAGGAAAATGCACAATTAAATGGTATAGATAACGTTGAATTTTATGTTGGTGATATGAAAAATGTATTTAACAATACTTTTATAAAAACGCATGGACAACCAGATGTGATTATAACAGATCCACCAAGAGATGGTATGCATAAAGACGTCGTTAATCAAATACTAAACATTTCACCAGAAAAAATAGTTTATGTAAGTTGCAACAGCGCAACACAAGCCAGAGATTTAGCTTTGATGGATGCTGTTTATAAAGTCACTAAAACTCAGGCAGTCGATATGTTCCCGCAAACGCATCATGTTGAAAATGTTGTACTTTTGGAAAAGCGATAGATAATAATATGAAAAAAATAATAGCCTTACTTCTACTCTGTTTTGTAATTACCAATTGTGAAAAAGACGATATCTGCTCTTCGGATACTGGAACAACTCCAAAACTCATCCTTAGGTTTTATGACATTTCAGATGAAGACGAAACCAAACAAGTGCCAAACTTATTGGTTTATGGAATAGACGACTCCAATGAACCAGTATTATTTGACCATATTGGATTAACTGCTGCTAATAAAGACTCTATAGCAATCCCTTTACGCACAGATGGCAATGCAACTCGATTTGTATTGCATCGAGATTATGAAGGTGATTCTGATACTGGAAACATAGATATCATCACAGCCAATTATATAGGAGAAAATATTTATGTGTCTCGTGCTTGTGGTTATAAAACCATTTATAATGCATTGGCTTTAGACTTAGAACCAGACTCAGACAATTGGGTAATAAACTCAGAAATAATTAATACAACCGTTGAAAATGAAACTACAGCTCATGTTAAAATATACCATTAGCATTTTATGCCTTATGCTAGTGTGTACCACAACATTAGCGCAAACTGATAGTATTCCTTCAGACTCTTTAAGATATGCTCAAAAATATGGCTTGCGTTTAGGAGGTGATGTTAGCAAACTTGTGAGAACCTTTATTGATGAAGACTATTCAGGTTTTGAAATCAATGGCGATTACAGACTTACCAAAAACCTTTATGTTGCTGGCGAAATTGGTTTTGAAGAAAACACAACTTCTAACGAGCAATTAAACTCCACAGCCAACGGTTCGTATTTTAAAGGAGGTGTTGATTATAATATGTACAAAAACTGGTTTGGTATGGAAAACATGATTTATGCTGGTTTTCGTGTTGGAGCAGCTTCCTTTAAGCAAACCTTAAATAGTTATACCATTTACCAAACCGACCAAAGTTGGCCACCAACCACAGTAAATTCTGGTCAGGAGTTTAATGGTTTGAGTGCCATTTGGGGCGAACTCATTATTGGTATTAAAGCCGAAGTTTTAAATAACATTTACGTTGGACTTAACGCTCAACTTAAAGCCAGAATTACCGAAAAAGAACCTAATAACTTTGAAAATATCTACATTCCAGGATTTGGAAGAACTTACGATAGTGGTCGTTTTGGTATTGGTTTTGGTTACAATATTTCTTATCTTATTCCTTTGTATAAAAAGGAATAACACATGCACAAAGACGCCATAGCAGAACTGCTTGAAGTAAAGCACCAAACACTTTTTAATTGGCTGGAAAACCAAGAGATGGACAAATGGCAAAAAGGTCCTGAAGGAAAATGGACTACAGGACAACAAGCACTACACTTACTACAAAGTATAAAACCACTTAATGATGCCATGAGCATGCCTAAATTTGTACTGAGGTATAAATTTGGCAAGTCCAATCGTGAGGTTAGAGATTATGATACCATTGTAAAACGTTACCAAGAACGTTTGGAAGATGCAAAAGGCATGACTTTTGGTCCTTCACAAAACATGAAAGTTCCCAATGATGAAGACAAACATTACCTCTTAAACCGACTTAAAGCCGAAAACAAAAAGCTGCAATACAAAGTAAAAAAGTGGAAAGATAAAGACTTAGACAACCTTATTTTACCACATCCTTTAATGGGAAAAATGCCTGTAAGAGAACTTGTGATGTGGACAGCCTATCACGTTGAGCATCATACCCAACAACTGACAGAACACTATTAACCAGCAACACCAAAAGGCTTGATACACCAAGCCAAATTACGTAGAACTACGTATAGATTTTTTAATAAAAAAAGGCTAACTTCGTTTACTTGTGCTGAACTAGCTTCAGTAACTCTGATATAAACAATTAAAAAAGTTCATATCATGACATTGGCAACAATATGAATTATGAAAAGGGTTTTATCTAAAATATTAATTGTTCTGATATTAGTTTCTTGCCAAGTAACTAATGATGAACCATATCAAAGTTTTAGTAATTCAGATTTTGAGTTTATTCCTGAAAATTACCAAGGAACAGGAACAATATTAAAATTTATAAATCAAGAAAATGTAGAAGTCCTAATTGAACCAATATCATATAATTTGTCAAAAGAGTATAATAGTGGTGTTGGTTTTGGACAACCATCCAATTCAGATAGTTATTATTATGACGATTTGTGGATTACACTCGAACTTCTGAATGTTGACATCCAAAATCAAGGTGTTGATTTTTGTAATAAAATTACAATACACATTAATAAAGTTGGAGATGGTAGATTGTCTACTGATTTAGGAATTCCCTATTATGATGACTCTTTTTGCCTTGGTAACGGTTTTAGTGGATTTTCGCCCTACGAAAATTTAATACAGATGGAAGTGAATAATGTAACTTATACGAAAGTTAAAACTATTGTTCCAAATGAATTCTTTACATTTTACAACAATTCACAAATAGATAAAGTTTACTATGATTTTGACGTGGGCATTATCGGATTTGACGACACCCAAAATAATAAAGAATTTCGATTAGTCATTGAATAAAAATGTGCTACAACAAAGAACTGAGTTAAAAAACAAGCATTTTTAAACTAACATCTGATTTGGAGCTGAATTTGACTGTCGTCTGATTCCGCACAAACAATACACGAACACGTTAAGCGAAAATCCAAAATCACTTATACTCGATAATCAAAAACTCAGAGGTGTGTTTCCAGTGTTTAGCACTTGGTGTTCTGAGACTTCATTTTTACTCCAAGAGTATCCTGTTGGGAAGGTGAATTCGCGAGTTCCTGTAGCTTCTTCCAGTTTAAAGGTGCCACCAACCAAGGCATATCCAAAATGAGGGTTGTGGTAATGTTTTTCGTGGCCAAAGCCTGGTGGAAACGAGCATCTTAAAACTCTGAGTTCATCATTATCTTCAAGGACTTCGCACACTTTTTCGCCCTTCCAACCTGCTTCAAAAGGATCAGGTAAACTAGCATTATTTGCTTGCGCTTCAATATCAGTAGATTTTTCAACAGAACTTGCATGATCTTTTACAACATACCAATTACCATCAATCTTTTCTAAATCATAACTCACAATCATTCTGTTAAAATAAGGTTTGCCATCACGTTCTGGTTCTCTATAAACAATCTCAGTGATTATCATGGCTAAGGCCTCTCCTACTTTGCTGTTCAAAATTTTGGTTTCAAAGGTCCAACCATTATCAACAGCAAACCAATCTTTGTGATAGCTCATAAAGGCATCAACGCCTTCCATAATTTCAGTTTGAGGTAAAATGAGTTGCATCTCACCAGTTGGCGACATGGTTGTTTTTAAAGTTGCTAAATCTTTATTGCTCACAGCATCCAAATGTTTTTGCATCAATGCGATGCATTCTTTTTCATTGGAAGTTTCTGAAGTGTCTTTATTTTGGGTATTGCAAGCCAATAACAAGGCAAACATAAGAATGGTTAGTTTTCTCATAGCTAGTGTTTTCTTTTAAAAATAAGAAAAAATTATGAGTTGCTGTTTTTGGCTTCAATCCAACGAGACATGTACTTGGTGCTTTGCATGGTGTGAAAGTTAAGCATGGCTCCTGTAAAGTTTTGCAATCTGTTTCTGTCTTTATTGGCAAGCGCCTCTTCAAGTTGGTTTAAAAACTTACGTTCGTGAACTTTCTTATTAAACTTGTCTGCAAGCAAATGAAAACCAAATTGTTGTTGTTGTTGCCACAAGATTTCATCTTGATACAAAGCAGCCGCATGATTAACCATCTCATCAACCGAATCTGTTACAAACGCATGATTATCATTAGCATCGACAATACCTTCTGCTCCAATGCTAGTGGTGATAAAAGGTGTTCCGTTGTGCATGGCATCAAAAAACTTGCCTTTTAAGCCTGCTCCAAATCGCAATGGCGACAAACAGACTCTAGCTTTTTGCATCACTTCATTCACATTCTCTGCAAAACCTTTGATGTAAAAGCCATTTTTTTTATCATCGTACTGTTTTATTTTGTCGTTTACATAAGCACCATAAACATGAAGCTCAGCTGTTTTTAATTGTGCTCTGATGTTTGGCCAAATGCTTTCCTTCAAATATTTAACCGCATCTAAATTTGGTGGATGCAAGAAATTACCAATGGTTACAAAATGCTCTCGTTCATTAAAACGAGGTAAGGCGTTTTGTTCGTCTTCAGATATAGCATCCATTAAGAAAGGCAAATAATGCAACAACTGTTCAGGAACTTTAAATGCGTTTGTTAACAAGGCCATTTCAGCTTTAGAAATAATCAAGCTAAAATCACATCTGTAAATACTTGCAATTTCACGTTTGGCAATATCTCTAAACAAGTAACTGTTATCAAAAGGTTTATTGTCTTTAACCGCTTGTGCTCTGCCTTTTCGAAGACAATGTAAATCTTCAGTATCCAGAATACGCAACGCCTCAGGGCACTGCTCAGCAACTCGCCAACCAAACTGTTCTTCCATCATAAAACGATCAAACAGTACCACATCTGGTTTTAGTGCAGATACAAAATCATCAAAACTGGAATGGTTGAGTTCAATAGCAACTGAGTCAACATTGAAGTCTTTAAGGTTAACTGCTTTCTCAGATTTAGCGCAAGGACTCGCAAAGGTAATGGTGTAACCTTCGTTTAAAAACAATTGCATGAGTTGCATCATTCGGCTCCCAGCAGCTGAACTTTTTGGTTCAGGCCATACAAAGCCAATGATTAAAAGCTTAGGCATTTTTGTTTATTCAGCTGTCTTTTGTTGGGCATACATTGTTCTTACTTGTTTTGCCCAAGCAACAATATTAGCTATTTGGTCGTCAGTTAGCTTAGCATCAGAGTGAGTCCATGTGTACGATGGCAATGGCATTTCTTTTTTCTCAACCATTTCAATAAGTTCTTCAAACTTATGATCTTTTCTTTTTAACTCCGATTTAGACCAAGCTGATTCAGACACATTAAAATGTTTTTTTCCATCATTAACATGTCCAGCTAACCAATAATTTACAGGTGTAATGTTGTTGTACCAAGGATATCTTGTATGATCGCTATGGCAATCAAAACAAGTAGATTTTAGAATCAGTTTTACATCTTCTGGAGGATTAGTTTCAGCTAAAAAAGGTTCAATGGAAGCCAAATCGCCTTCATTTTTATCAGGACCAAAAAATTGCGCAATCACAAAGGCAATTAAAAGCAGTAATAATATTTTTTTTATAATCTTCATTATTTGTTAGTTTTATGAGTCTTAAAAGTAATAAAAATAATCATTGACTAAAGAAGAATTATATAAGGAATTATCCTATGTTAACCATTCAAGGGGAAACAGACAGAAATATGCGCTTCTTGTTATTTCAAATCCTGATTTAATTCCTAAGGTTTTGGATATTTTATTTCAAGTTGATGATAAAACATCTTGTAGAGCAGCATGGCTGTTGGAGTTTGTAGCTCGTGAAAACCTAGATAGCATTTTACCTTATCTTGATAGATTTACAGAAAAAATGCATAAAGTACATTTGGATCCTGCTGTTCGTCCAATTGGTAAAATTTGTGAGTACTTAATTGAGGCCTATTACCACAGAGACAACAATCACACCAAGGATTATTTAAAGCCAGAGCACAAAGAGCGTATTATTGAATTGAGCTTTGACTATATGATTACTGACCAAAAAGTTGCTGCCAAAGCCTACTCTATGCACTCATTGTATTTGTTAGGAAAAGAATATGATTGGATTCATCCAGAACTGAAAACCATTTTAGAAAAAGATTTTAATGCAAACACTGCTGCCTTTAAAGCAAGAGCAAGGCATTTGCTTAAAAAGTTAAAAAAGTAAGTGTTTTAGTTAAAAACTTCAAGAGTCATCCTTCCTGCTTCTGCTTAAAAGAATTATCTTTGCAACTTCTAAAAACAACAAAGAGATATGTCTTTATCAAAGCTAAACGCCATTTCGCCTATAGATGGAAGATACAGAAGCAAAACAGATGCTTTAGCACCTTATTTTTCTGAAGAAGCCTTAATAAAATACCGTGTTTTAGTTGAGATTGAATACTTTATTGCGCTTTGCGAATTGCCTTTACCTCAGCTTAAAAATTTTAATTCAGATTTGTTTGATGAGCTA
This sequence comes from Flavobacteriaceae bacterium, assembly GCA_020435965.1. Taxonomy (GTDB): domain Bacteria; phylum Bacteroidota; class Bacteroidia; order Flavobacteriales; family Flavobacteriaceae; genus CAJQLB01. The sequence continues at coordinate 21,612 of JAGQYS010000055.1, forward strand.
AGAGCTATTTACAAAGAGTTCTCCAGTGAAGATGCCATTGCAATAAAAGACATTGAAAAAGTTACCAACCATGATGTAAAAGCGGTTGAATATTTCATAAAAGAAAAGTTTGACGCTTTAAACATTTCAGAATATAAAGAGTTTATCCATTTTGGGCTAACCTCTCAAGACATAAACAATACTGCTGTACCTCTTAGTATTAAGGAAGCCATGAACAATGTTTATGTGCCTGAGTATTTTAGTGTTTTAGATAAATTGGAAGCTTTAGCTGATGAATGGAAAGCCATACCAATGTTAGCTAGAACACATGGTCAGCCAGCTTCTCCTACCAGACTTGGTAAGGAAATCCAGGTGTTTGTTGTGCGTTTAAAAGAGCAATTTAATTTACTGAATGACATACCAAGTGCAGCAAAATTTGGTGGTGCTACAGGAAATTTTAATGCGCATCATGTGGCTTATCCTAATATAGATTGGAAAGCCTTTGGCAGCAAGTTTGTACAAGAAAAGTTAGGTTTACAACATTCGTTTCCAACCACGCAAATTGAGCATTACGACCACATGGCTGCTTTGTTTGATTGCTTAAAGCGAATTAACACCATTATCATTGATTTAGACAGAGACATTTGGACGTATGTGTCTATGGATTACTTTAAACAAAAAATAAAGAAAGGTGAAGTTGGAAGTAGTGCTATGCCTCATAAAGTAAATCCTATTGATTTTGAAAACAGCGAAGGCAACTTAGGCATTGCCAATACGGTTTTTGAACACTTAGCTGCAAAATTGCCAATCTCAAGGTTACAACGTGACTTAACAGATAGTACAGTGCTTAGAAACGTTGGAGTGCCTTTTGGACATACACTTATTGGGTTTAAATCGACCTTAAAAGGATTGAATAAATTACTTTTAAATGAAGTGAAATTTGCTGAAGATTTAGAGAACAATTGGGCAGTTGTTGCCGAAGCGATACAGACCATTTTGAGACGTGAAGCATATCCAAACCCTTACGAAGCTTTAAAAGGCTTAACACGTACCAACGAAGCCATTACACAACAGTCTATTGCCAATTTTATTGAAACTTTAGATGTTAGTTCTGCAATAAAAACTGAGTTAAAAGCTATTACACCAAGTAACTACACAGGAATTTAATGAACGATCGTTATATTTTAATAGCCACAGCAGTGCTAGTTGCCTTTTTTTTTGTCGGTGGCTTATTGGATATTCTTGATCATTTTTTGTCTAAAATGTTCTTGTTTGTTGGGTTTCTTGGTATAGTCATATACGTCATCGTTATAAAAGCTCAAGACGAACCTGAAGAACAATAAAAAAACCTGCCAAAAAAAGCAGGTTTACATTAACATTTCTTTACTTCAATTATTTTACTACACGAAGTTGATGTAGTGCTTTTTATTGAAATTGAAAGAATTTCATGAAATCTTCTACAGCAGTTTCATCAGAACTCATTTTGCCGACAACATCACCTAATTGGATTATTTTAGAAGGTTTCATGTTGTCTCCCAATACTCTAATTACAGCAAAACCTCTGTTATTGGCATTACCAAATATGATAAGTTCGTCTATTGAATCATCATCACCAATATACTTTACAACCACTTTTCCATCTGTAGAGTTGCCGCCTCTAAAAAGCTCTTGATACTTTTCGTCTTTCAATAAAGTTTGTACTTTAGTTAGTTCCGTTTTATATTCTTCTTGATTATCTCCACTTAAAGTATAACCTAACATATTAAGTTTATCAATAGACTCATAAGCTTCTTTTTGATCGTCTGTAAATTCAATGTTTTCAACAGATATAAAGCTTATAGGAATATCAATAGACACAAAATTTGGAGCTTCTTGATTAGCTACAAAGTAGCTTTGCAATGTCTCTCCATAGTTGCAGCTCGTTAAAGCTACAACTATGAAAAGCGACATTACTATGTTTTTGATTGATGAAATATTCATGATCATTAAAGTTTAAATCTTAGTTTTTCTCTCCAGCTTTCTTAAGGTGTTTTCCACCTGGAACGTTCATTTTGTCTGTAAGTTTAGAAATTTGTCTTAGGTCTATATCACCTGTTAACGATAAAATTACAGTTTCTATTTCACGTTTTTTACCATTAATGGTAATGTCTTGTCCAGCTGTAACCTCTTTAAGACCGTTTACAAACATTAAAAGTTCTTTTACATGGTTATCGTCTTTACCTTCCTTTACGTATATTTTAACGGTTTGATCTCCATCTTTCATACGCATCAACTCTTCTAGGTTTGAACTTTTTAAGTAACCATTTACTTGCGCATTCATTTTGCTGGCAATAGCTTCGTCTCCAGTAGTTAACACTTTTAATCCAGTGATTTTCTTGACCATATCTACAAATGCTTGCGATTCTGGATCGTCTGTGTTTATTTCAATTTCTGCTAGCATATTAAACATTTTACTGTTCACAACAAATGATGTCACACCATCCATATCTTCAAACTGATCAAAAATACTCTGACCATAAGACATTACTGATGTCATCACAACTGCTATTAATAATATTGCTTTTTTACTCACGAGACTCATATTGTTTAAGTGTTTGTGAAAATTTTTCAAATTTTTCATGTTTTCTTGTTTTTTTAATTAATGATTTCTTTATTGGTTTTTAAAAATTTTGTTTTGAGTGTTTGAAAACGCTCCTAATAGGGCTACATTTTCGGTTCCTTTTTCTAGAGATGTAGTCATTAAAGTCAAAGCATCCATACTTTCGGTTCCTTTATTAAACATTGAAGCCAATAAATTGAAGGCTTCTACAGTTTGGTTGTAAGCCAAAAGTTCGTCTTGAGATAAATCATCCATACTTTTTGCTTGATCACCAAACTGAATATATACTGCAAACATTAAAACTGCTATTGCTGCAACAGATATCCATTTGTACAAAGTGTACGTCTTTTTAGGTTGTAATGGAATTGTTTTAGTGAACTGCTCTTTTTGGGTTTGCAAAAAATAGACAAACATTGGTTTATACACTTCCAAGTGTGGCGCTACAACTTCTTGCGAAAAATAGTTTTTAAGCTGTTGCTCTTCTTGTAAAGTCGTTTCTCCGTTTTCGTACTTTTCCAGTAACTTTTCAATTTTATCTAACACCATAACTGTGTGTTTTAGTTAATTTTTCTCTTAATGTTTTTCTTGCTCTTGATAGTGATACTCTAATGGCTGTTTCGTTAATGTCTAACATTTTTGAAATCTCACTAAATTCGTATTGCTCAATATCTCTAAGCTGTAATATTATTTTTTGTTGCTCTGGCAACTCTTCCATGATTTTAGAAACCCAATCTACACTATCATTCAACTCAACTTGTTTCTGTAATGACACATTTTTATCTTGATAATTGCTATGCACTATTTTTAGGTTCTGTGCATGTTTTGATTTCAATCTGTCAAGACAAAAGTTTTTTGTCATGGTCATTGAAAATGCTTCTACATTGTTATACTCTTGAATTTTTTGTTTGTTATTCCACAACTTAATCAAGATTTCCTGCGTTGCATCTTCAGCTTCCTCTTGCGATACGAGCAATCGTTTCGCAAGTCGGAAAACTTTATCTTTAAAAGGCATCACTATGTCTAAAAACTCAGCCTGTGTCATTTTTTGGTTTTGGTTAGTTTAAGCCCTTTTGTCCTTCGGACATTTTTCCAAAAGGAAAATTATAAGGAAACTTCTTTTAAATATTGCTATTTGTTATTACGACGATATACTATTTGTTTTGTTACAGCAATATCAAAAAAATAAACTTTTACTAATTTTTATAATGATTTATAATATATGGAAAGATTCTCGCTTTCGCGAGAAAGACAAGTTTATTCGTTTTCAAATTAATAAATTTGAAAGTAAACTTATTTTTTTATTTCACAATAATGTACTTAACTTTAGTGTTTAAATTGAAAAAGAAGCTATGATTAATAAATTAAAACCAATCCTAATTGGTATACTTTGTATTGGAATAACGTTCAGTTGTTTTGAAGATGGTGATGACAATGGCGTTTTTACCAGAGACATAAATGATTTTATTTGGAAAGGGATGAATTTTTGGTACTTATACAAAGGTGATGTTCCAGACTTAGCCAATGACAGGTTTTCTTCAAATGAAGAATATGGTGATTACTTAAATCTGTTTTCTAATCCACCAGATTTATTTGAAAGTCTAATATATCAGAGAAGCACTGTAGATAAGTATAGCATTATAGTTACTGATTATATTGCTCTTGAACAACAGTTAGATGGTTGTGCAATACGCTCAGGATTTGAAGTAGATTTTTACACTGTTCCTGGAAGTAGTACGGATTTATATGGAGTTGTACGTTTGGTATTATCTGGTAGCAATGCTGAAGCAGCTGGATTACAAAGAGGGCAATTATTTTATGGTATAAATGGAACTCCATTAAACACAAGCAATCTTAATACTTTATTTAGTGCAGATAGTTACACAATGAATTTAGCATCGTATAACAATAATGGAACTCCGGAAACCACAGACGATTCTATAATTCAGGAAACAGAAACTGTTTCACTAACTAAAGCTCCTTATTGCGAAAACCCAATATTTAAAACAGAAATTTTAGATGTTGAAGGTGAAAACGTTGGCTACTTAATGTACAACGGTTTTATTGCAGATTTTAACAGTCAACTTAATAGTGTATTTGCAAATTTTAAAGCCAATAATGTGCAGCATTTGGTTTTGGATTTACGTTACAATCCTGGAGGAAGAGTTGATTCTTCAATTTTACTTGCCAGTTTGGTGACAGGCCAATTTACAGGAGATGTGCACAGTAGAGAACAGTGGAATAGTGAAATTCAAGAAGCTTTCTTTAACCAGAATCCAGAAAACCTAATCAACCGTTTTCCAAATTCTTTGAATGGAGCTCCTTTAAACAGTTTACTTTTAGATAAGGTTTATGTATTAACAACAGGTGATTCTGCTTCTGCTAGTGAAATGTTGGTTAACGCTTTGAATCCTTATATAAATGTGGTCCAAATTGGAACCACAACTGAAGGGAAATTTCAAGGCTCTGTTACTTTATATGATTCAGAAGATTTTGGTCGTGAAGGTGCCAATCCAAATCACACGTATGCCATGCAACCTTTGGTAGTAAAATATGCAAATGCTTCAGGATTTACAGATTTTGTTAGTGGTTTAACGCCAGATATTGTTTTGTCAGAAAACCCTCAAAACTATGGTGTTTTAGGTGATGAGAACGAGCCATTATTAGCTCGTGCTCTTTTAGAAATTTCGATGACAAATGCTCCGATTTTATTTAGCGAACCTATTTTACCTTATGCCACAAGCAATAAGTTTGAACAATTTTCAAATGAAATGATTACTGATAAAGAGCTTCCAAAAGATATAATAAAACGATTGAAATTCAATAAATAAATAAAGCCACTCCACTTCGACATGGCTCAGTGACCAAAGTGGCTTTATTGTTTTACAAGTTGAGATTAAATCCTATACTCACGTTTCTACCTTTGGTTGAATAACCAAAAAGCTCAACATAGTCCTCATTAAATAAGTTAGTTACATTGGCAAATAGTTTTAGCTTATTTTTTATCAAATAATGACTTGCGTAAACATCCAATAAGCTATAGCTATCCATCGTAATATCATCATTCATAAAGTTGGTGTTATTGAAAACCGAATCTCTCCTCTCATCATTAAATTGATAAGAAAGACTCAAAAATGTATGGTCAGACATTTGATAATCTAATCGTGCATTGGCTTTAAGCTCAGGAATTCTAAGATTTAAATCGTCTTCAACTTTGGTATATGTCGCATTGGCATTAAGCACAATAGACTCAGTAAATTTATAGTTTGCCGTAAACTCTAATCCACTTGCATTAAACGTTTCGTCTACATTTTTGTATTGAAACACAAAACCACCTAGATCAACAAAATCGATAAAGTTTTTTTCGTTTCTTGTAAAGTAAACTACACTAATGGTTGCCTTATCTTTCAGGTTAATCTCTGCTCCAATTTCAATTGTAGCATTTTCTTCTGGTTGCAAATCAGCATTACCATAAATAGGTTCAAACAATTGATATAATGAAGGTGTAATATATGCAGTACCATAACTTGCCATTCCTTTTATATACCCAAAATTGGTATCCTTTTTAAACGAAGGATTGATACTATAAACTAGATGAGAACCATACTCACTATGATTGTTCAAACGAGCTCCAGCGTTAACATGTAATCCAAAATCAGACACATAAACCACATTGGCATAAGGATCAATAATAGTAAACTGAGCCTCTTCAGGATTTATACTTTGCTCAAAACTTGAACTTCCAAATGGAATTGCAAAACTCTCCATGCTGTTGTCTTGAGCATATACACCTAAAACCGTATAAAATGCATCATTAAAATTGTAACGGTTAAAAGCATCTGCAACAAAACTCTTAGCATTAAATTTTGTTGGATAACTAGATTGTATCTCTCTATCAATGGTATTGTAAGCTGCATTAATAGTTAAACTTCCGTTGTTATAAGAGAATTCAGATGACAGCCCAACTCTATTTTGTTTAGAAGTTGATACATTATCTGTGTCTATCCCAGAAAAGGCATCATCAAAATCGGCTTTATAATTATCAAAACTGCCATAAACAGTCGTTTTAAAAGCATTTGAAAATTGATAACCTAATTTTAAATTTCCGTTGATAGCATTGAATGCGTCAGATTCTGTTCCGTTTGAAATGGACGACAATCCATCAGTGAATTGATTAGCGAAACTTGCCAAATAACTCAATTTATTCAAGCTTCCATTTACTGAAACGCTATTTCTAAAATCTTCAATGGTGTAATTGTTTTCAGTTGAAGATTGATTGGTTCCTAAAACACTTCTAAAATTTGCAGAAACTTCATTGTTAGAAGCGTCTTTCAATTTTACATTAATAACAGCAGTTGCAGCACCAGAACCATATAAGGTACTCGATGCGCCTTTTAAAATCTCAATACTTTTAATTTGGTTTGCATTTAACAAACGTAAATCATAATCGTTAGCAATTTGCGAGGCATCAGTAACAGCAATTCCATCAATAAGGATTAAAACTTGCCTATTTCGACCTCCTCTAATAAAATAACTCAGGTTTTGTCCTGCATTACTTTTTGTGCCATTAATTTCAATTCCAGCAACGGTATTAATAATTTCAGCTACTGACTTTCCTTGTAAGTTTTTAAGTTCATTTTGAGTGATTTTGGTAATAACCTTACCTGAATGTTCGCGTTTTAATTTGAATTTAGAATCTGTTATCACAATTTCATCTAATTGCTCCACCTTAGTAGAATCTGTTTCCTGCTGAGTAAAAGCAACTATTGATGTAGCATAAAGCACACCAAAAAACAATGTTTTTTTGTACATTTTAAAAATAATTAATCGAGAACCGTATGGATTATCATACGTAAACTTTTATCCCGAAAGTTTGACTTATTTGTTTTGAATGTGGCAGGTCTCCTGACTTACGTCTTGTTACTAACCTTCCCAAAAGTGTCATTGCGAATCACATTTGTGATGTGGCAATCTCTCAGTGGCTTGTAGTTGTAACAACTCTTCTATAAAGAGATGCTCAATCAAGTTGAGCATAAAGCTTACAGTTGCGGGAACAGTTCTGGACTTGATAAAAATTCGCACCAGATTCCCTTTTAATCCATTCAGAAAAACTGAACAGAACCAAAATTCGATGTAAAAATAAAAATTAAGTTCTTATAAAATTTACAAAAGTTACTTTTTCTTATTCATTTTATAAATGAGATAAATAAATCCAACTAAAAAATGAAATAATATAATTCCTCCTACTATATATATTGTTAAATTTGAACCGTCTCTCATAACTTGTACGTTTGTTCAAAAATACTAACAATGTATATTAGTTACAGTTACAATAGTTACAAAGCACATCTATGAATTTAAAATTAAAACTATTTTTTTTAGCAACAATAACACTCATTTTTAGTTGTAAAAATGAGCCTAAACCCGAAAATATCAATTCCACGGATAAGGCTACTGTAAAAAAAAATAAATATGCTAAAGGATTTGAAATAACTGACTTTAATGACTACAAAATATTATCAATAAGGAATCCTTGGCCAAAAGCAGAAAAGACATACAAGTTTGCACTGATCCAAAAGGATATGCTATCAAAATTCACGTTGAATAAAAATGAGTTTGATGGCTTTTTAACGATTCCAATTGAGAAGATTGTAGTCACTTCCACTACACATATTCCAGCTTTAGAGCTTTTAGAAATTGAAGAATCCTTAATAGGTTTTCCAGGAACTGATTATGTTTCGTCTGAAAAAACTAGAGTAAGAATTAATAATGGTAACATTCGTGAGCTTGGCAAAAACGAAGGCATAAATACTGAGGTTTTACTGGAACTCAAACCAGACGTTGTGGTTGGTTTTGGTGTTGATGGTAACAACAAAACGTTTGAGACTATTAAAAATTCTGGTATTCCAGTGATCTATAATGGAGATTGGGTTGAAGATTCTCCTTTGGCAAAAGCTGAATGGATTAAATTTTTTGGAGTACTTTATGACAAAGAAAAGGAAGCTGATTCCATCTTCAATCAGATTGAAAGCGATTATTTAGAAGCTAAGGAAACAGCTTCTATAATAAAAAACAAACCAACTGTTTTAAGTGGTGCCATGCATAAAGACGTGTGGTATTTGCCAAGCGGGACAAGTCCTGAAGCACAATTGCTAAATGATGCCAATGTTAATTATTTATGGAGTGACACTTCTGGAAGCGGCAGTTTAGCTTTAAGTTTTGAGTCTGTTTTTGAAAAAGGCAAAAATGCTGATTTATGGTTGAGTCCATCATATTATAGTTCGTTTGAGGCTCTTGGAAAAGCAAATGAACATTATACCAAGTTTGATGCATTTAAAAACAGAAACATTTTTACGTTTGCAAACACAACTGGTGAAACTGGAGGTGTTTTGTACTATGAATTGGGTACAGCCAGACCAGATTTAGTACTTAAAGATTTAATTAAAATTTGTCATCCAGAACTACTTAAAGATTATATACCACACTTTTTTAAACCCTTACAATAGTTGCCAAATAGTAAAACATATAAAATTTCATTTTTAGTATTAATCCTGATACTCATTATCTGCTTTTTTGTAAACATTAGCTTAGGTTCCGTATCTATTCCTCTTAAATCAATCTTTAATAGTTTATTAGGTTCTGCCAATAATGAATCTTGGCAATACATTATTCAAGATTACAGATTACCTAAAGCATTTACAGCGATTCTAGTAGGCTCTGGATTAGGGATTTCTGGGCTATTAATGCAGACCCTTTTTAGAAATCCCTTAGCTGGACCTTTTGTTTTAGGTATTAGTTCTGGAGCAAGTCTTGGTGTTGCTTTAGTGATATTGGGCTCAGGGTTTTTCGGAAGTGCTTTTGCTGCTTTATTAATCTCTAAATGCAGCGTAGTTATTGCAGCTAGCTTAGGTAGTTTTTTAGTATTATTAGCAGTACTTATTGTCTCTTCAAAAGTTAGAGACACGATGGCTATACTAATTATAGGGCTTATGTTTGGCAGCATAACAGCTGCAGTAGTAAGTGTGCTTTCCTATTTTAGTTCAGCCGAACAATTGCAACAATATATATTTTGGGGTTTTGGGAGCCTCGGAAATTTATCATGGAATGAGTTGTTTATCTTCTTCGTGATTTATTGCTTTGGCATTATTCTAAGCATAGCTTCAATAAAAGGCTTGAACACCCTACTACTTGGAGAAAATTACGCCAAAAGTTTGGGTTTGAACATCAAACAAAGTAGGCTTATAATAATTATCGCTACAAGTTTACTAGCAGGAACCATTACAGCATTTGCTGGCCCAATTGCTTTTATAGGATTGGCTATTCCACACATGACACGTCAAATTTTCAACACCTCAAATCATAAAATATTATTGCCAGCAGTGTTCTTATTTGGAGCCATTATCATGCTTATTTGCGACAGCATTGCACAATTACCAACAAGTGACTACACACTACCAATTAACGCCATAACCTCTTTAATTGGAGCTCCAGTTGTTGTTTGGCTATTGGTTAGAAAACGGAAAATGATGTTTTAAATGGATAACTACAACCAACATATCGTTTTAAAAACAAATAATCTTTCTATTGGCTACAAAACCAAAAAAGAAGAAACTGTAGTAGCATCTAATGTTAACATTGAATTGCATAAAGGGGAACTCATAGGGTTGGTTGGAGCTAATGGTATTGGTAAATCAACTTTATTAAGAACGCTTACCAATGTTCAAAATGCCTTAAGTGGGCAAATTTTTATAAATAATAAAACTTTAAAGGATTTCAATCCGGAGGGTTTAGCGAAAGCTTTAAGTTTAGTGTTAACAGAGCAAATAGCCTCCAAAAACCTATCTGTTTTTGAGCTGGTGGCTTTAGGAAGACAGCCTTACACCAATTGGGTCGGTAATTTAAGTGATGAAGATATTTCGATTATTAATAAAGCATTAAAACAAACAAATATTGAAAGCTTAAAGCAAAAAAAATGTTTTGAACTCAGTGATGGACAACTTCAAAAAGTGATGATTGCTCGTGCATTGGCTCAAGATACCGATTTGATTATTCTAGATGAACCAACAACACATCTAGACATGTATCATAAGGCATATATTTTAAAATTGCTCCAAAAACTAGCAAAAGAGACTAATAAAACTATTTTGTTTTCATCTCACGAAATAGATTTAGCCATTCAGCTGTGTGATAAAATGATTGTAATGACCAATACAAATGTAGTATCAGACATACCTTGCGATTTAATTAACAAAGGAACTTTTGATGCCTTATTCCCAAAAGATTTAATTGCTTTTGATAAAACCACTGGAAGCTTTAGAGTTAGAAAATAATGTCATTCAGAAGTTATGAAATGACTGAATAATCTTACTATATTTAGATTCTTCGCTTCGCGCTGAAAGACAAATTACCTATATTTGAATAAATCAAAAAAATTCATGAACGACAACATCATTCTCATCTTAGCCATACTTTTTTCTGGAGGAATTGGTACCTATATTGGCATGACCATTTCTAAATTAAAAAGCAAAAGCGAACAAAGTACTTTACAAGAGCGTCAAAATCAATTGAGCTTGACTATTGAAGAACTAAAACAAAATTTAACAAAAATTGAAGCTGAACGTGAAGATATTCGTCGTGAAAAAGAGTTCTTAAACTCTGAGTTGACCAGAAAAAATACCGAATATGAAAATTTGCAAGAGCAAAACTTAAAACGTGACGAAGAGCTCGCCAAACAACAAGAGCAATTACGTAAAGATTTTGAATTATTGGCAAATAAAATTCTAGAAGAGAAATCAGAAAAATTTACGCTTCAGAATAAAGAGAATATCAAACAAATACTAAATCCGCTTCAAGAAAAAATTCAGGTATTTGAAAAAAAGGTTGAAGACACTCAAAAAGAAAGTATCTCCATGCACAGTGCATTAAAAGAGCAGCTGTTAGGTTTAAAAGACTTGAATCAGCAAATGACTAAAGAAGCCACAAACCTCACTAGAGCCTTAAAAGGAGATAGTAAAATGCAAGGAAATTGGGGCGAATTGGTGCTGGAACGTGTTCTTGAAAAATCTGGATTGGAAAAAGACCGAGAATATTTCGTGCAACAAAGTTTTACCACTGCTGAAGGCTCACGTTTACTACCAGATGTGGTATTGCATCTTCCTGATAACAAACGAATGATTATTGACAGTAAAGTATCTTTAACCGATTACGAACGTTATGTTAATGCTGATGAAGATGAAAGGCCTCAGTTTTTAAAAGCTCATGTGAATTCTATCAGAAAACATGTTGATCAACTTTCTGACAAAAAGTACGAGGACTTATATGATATACAATCGCCAGATTTTGTATTGATGTTTATTCCTATTGAACCTGCTTTTGCCATTGCCATAAATGATGACAACTCTTTATACAATAAAGCCTTTGAAAAGAACATTGTTATCGTAACACCTTCTACTCTACTTGCCACATTACGAACCATTGACACCATGTGGAATAACGAAAAACAACAACAAAATGCCATAGAAATTGCCAGACAAGCTGGTGCTCTTTATGATAAGTTTGAAGGATTGGTAAGTGATTTAACTGGTGTTGGAAAAAAAATTGATGCTGCAAAAGCCGATTATTCATCTGCCATGAATAAATTGGTTGAAGGACGAGGCAATTTAATTTCAAGTGTTCAAAAGCTTAAAAAGCTAGGAGCTAAAGCTAAAAAGTCACTTCCAGAAGCTATTGTTAAAAGAGCTAAGGGTGATGACTAACCGTAGTCAAAAATTCCATTCAAAAGGCATATATTTGTTTATTCCATTTAAAAGGCATATATTTGTTTATTCCATAAAAATGGAATATTATGACAATAAGCGTAATTACAGGTGATATCGTTGGATCAACAAAGTATAAGGATCCAAATATTTGGCTCAATCCACTAAAAAAAGCCTTAGGCAAGCTAGAATCTAAATTTAACAAATGGGAAATTTATCGTGGTGATAGTTTTCAAATTGAGGTTAAGGATTATTTCAGTGCGCTCCAAAGTGCTATATACTTAAAGTCTTGCATTAAATCCATTAAAAATCTGGATGTAAGAATTGCTATAGGTGTTGGAGAAAAGTCATTTGAAGGCAGTACAGTAAACGAATCCAATGGTACAGCGTTTCAATTTTCTGGTGAAACATTGGAACAGCTTAAAAAAGAAAAGCACAACCTAAAGATAAAAACAAATAACCATGATTTAGACCAAGAACTAAACTTATATTTTAAGTTAGCGTCCATAGCCATGGACAATTGGACAACCAATTCTGCGGAAGCTGTAAAACTCTATTTAGAGAACCAAAATAAAACCCAAAAAGAACTCGCTGAAATGATTGGCATCAAACAAGACGCTATAAGCAAACGTATAAAACGCGCTAATTTAGACGAAATATTAGAACTAGATGCAATGTTTAGACAAAAAATTGATACTTTAACACAATGATTTTACTTACCAAATTGTTTTTAGCACATATTATTGGCGATTTTTTTCTACAACCAAAACACTGGGTAAAAGAAAAAGAAAAGAAAAAACTAAAATCTCCTAAACTTTATTTTCATGTAGCTATACATTTTGCATTATTGTTCCTTATTCTTTGGGATTTAGCACTTTGGCCAATAGTACTCGTTATTGGTGGCTTACATTTAATTGTTGACGCTTTAAAGCTCATTGTTCAAAAGAAAAAAACAAAGCGATTATGGTTTTTTATAGACCAAGTTTTACATGTTTTGGTCATCATTACAGCTTACTACGTTTACACCAATACAACCTTAGACTACAATAGCATTTTCACTGAGCAAAATTTAATTCTTATTACGTGTTTGGTGTTTTTAACACGACCTGTTTCAATCATAATGAAAACCATTTTTACCAAGTGGAACATTTCAAAGCTAACAGAAAATAATGAATCACTTAAAGATGCTGGAGAATATATTGGTATACTTGAGCGCTTATTGGTATTTATATTTATCATCACAAATCATTGGGAAGCCGTTGGTTTTTTAATCACAGCAAAATCAGTATTTAGATTTGGCGATTTAAAAGAAAGCAAACACCGAAAACTAACTGAATACATCTTAATTGGAACACTTATTAGTTTTGGAATTGCCATTACTGTTGGGTTAATCTTTAATGCTCTTACATAAAAAAACCATCAGTTAAAACTGATGGTTTTTTTATATTTTTAGAATGTACCTTTTATTCCTTTACAAATCGTTTTGTCTGTGTTCCTGTTTTATTAGTTATTTTAACTAAGTAAACTCCAGCATTCCATCTTGATGCATTAATACTTGTATTGGTACCTGTAAGCGCTTGAGCATGAATACGTTTTCCTAAAATATCATAAACTTCAATCTTTGTGTCATTAGTATTTTGAGCAAGACTGATATTTAGCTTAGATCTACTTGGATTTGGATAGATAGAAAAATCAACTTTTTTTGTTTCATTAACACTCAATGTTGTTAAAGCCTCAATATTATCAAGATGCATTTCAGCATTGATAAACTCTCCGATAAATGAAGCCACTGGATTACTTAAAATCCTGAAATGTGTTACATCTCCAAGAGTTCCATTTACATCAAATCCTGGTGCTCCAAGGCTACCACTGCCATCGCCTACAGAAGTTAAGTCACTGGCACCAATAGGAATCGTTACTGTAGTCCAACCTGCTCCTGCTGTTACAGTAACAAATGTTGAAGATGAAAATTTCCCTCCATCTCCTGTGATAGCAACTCGTACATCAATATCATTCGTTAATGCTCTTACATCAAATCTAATTGCAATAATGCCTTCAGACGCAAAATCTCCAGTCCATTGAGATTCATTAAAAATAATTAGCCTTCCTCCAGATCCTGTAAAACCAGTAGCGTAATCTTCAAGATAACTATCAGCACCACCAGCTGGACCATCTGATGATATATTAACAGGAGTTGTTGCCGAACCATCAATCCATCCTTGAACAGTATCGTCTTCAAAATCATCAATTTGCCCTGCAGTAACTCTAGTCTGGGCAAAAGTTAGGCTGATAATTGTGAAGCTAAAAATAAAAGTAAGTAAAGTTTTTTTCATAGTATTTCTGAGTAATTTTAAGCTAAAATAGTAATTTTTAGGTTTTTGCACCAAAAAGAATCTCTTAAAAGAATTTTTATTTGCTTAAATACATTTTACGTCTTGCGTATAAATCGTAAAACTCATCATCCTTTAAACTATCTATAAACAAAATGCTTTCTCCTGTACTTTTCATTTCTGGACCTAATTGCTTATTCACATTATGAAATTTATTAAAAGAGAATACTGGTTGCTTAATAGCGTAACCTTCTAATTTTGGTTGAAAGTTAAAGTCCTTAACCTTTTTGGCTCCTAGCATTACCTTTGTTGCATAATTAACGTAAGGTTCTCCATAAGCTTTGGCTATAAAAGGAACTGTACGAGATGCTCTTGGATTGGCCTCAATGATATAAACCATATCGTCTTTAATGGCGAATTGTATATTTATCAATCCTACTGTATTAAGAGCCAATGCAATTTTTTTGGTATGGTCTTTAATCTGTTGCATTACTAAATCACCTAAATTAAAAGGTGGCAATGTAGCATTACTATCGCCTGAATGAATTCCGCAAGGCTCTATATGCTCCATGATTCCTATGATATAAACATCTTCTCCATCACAAATAGCATCAGCCTCAGCTTCAATAGCTCCATCTAAATAATGGTCTAACAGCAATTTATTATTAGGGATTTTTCTGAGCAAATCAACCACATGCTCTTCCAATTCTTGTTTGTTTATAACAATTTTCATGCCTTGTCCTCCTAAAACATAAGATGGTCTCACTAAAATTGGGAAATCCAATTTATCTGCTACTTCAAGTGCTTCATCTGCTGTGGTAGCAATATCAAACTCTGGATAAGGAATGTTTAATTCTTTTAATAAGGTTGAAAAGCTTCCTCTATCTTCTGCTAAATCTAGTGCTTGATAACTTGTGCC
>JAGQYS010000055.1:37240-38727 GCA_020435965.1 Flavobacteriaceae bacterium
CCACCTAACTGCACAATGACTCCTTCAGGTTTTTCGTGACGAATGATATCATAGATGTGTTCCCAGAAAACAGGTTCAAAATACAGTTTGTCTGCAGTGTCAAAATCTGTTGAAACCGTTTCAGGATTACAGTTTATCATAATGGTTTCATAACCACACTCTTTTGCAGCATAAACACCATGAACACAGCAATAATCAAACTCTATACCTTGACCAATTCGGTTAGGTCCAGAGCCTAATACTACTACTTTTTTTCTGTCTGTGACTACACTTTCGTTATCTGTATAACAATTTCCATCTGCTGTTTCAACTTCTCCTTCGAAAGTTGAATAATAATATGGAGTTTGTGCTTTAAATTCGGCCGCACATGTATCGACCAACTTATATACTCGATTGATGTTCATTTCAACACGCTTGTTATACACTTGACTTTCTAAACAGCCTAACATGTGTGCTATTTGTCTGTCGCCATAACCTTTTTGTTTGGCTTCTAATAATAAATCACGTTCAATGTTTTCAATTTTGAAAGTTGAAATCTCCTTTTCAAGAAAATGCAGTTCTTCATATTGCTTTAAGAACCACATATCAATTTTAGTGATTTCGTGAATTCTGCTTAACGGAATTCCCATTTGTATAGCGTCATAAATAACAAACACACGATCCCAACTTGCAAATTTTAGCTTGCTAATTATCTGATCGTAATCTTTATAACCTTTACCATCTGCTCCTAAACCATTACGTTTAATTTCTAGTGATTGTGTAGCTTTGTGAAGCGCTTCTTGAAAAGAACGACCAATACCCATTACTTCACCAACAGACTTCATTTGCAATCCTAAAGTTCTGTCACTTCCTTCAAATTTATCAAAATTCCAACGTGGTATCTTTACAATAACATAATCTAAAGTTGGTTCAAATAGTGCCGAAGTTGATTTTGTGATTTGGTTTTGTAATTCATCCAGATGATAACCAATAGCTAGCTTGGCGGCAATTTTAGCAATAGGATAACCAGTAGCTTTACTTGCTAATGCAGACGAACGTGATACACGCGGATTGATTTCAATGGCAATAATATCCTCATTTTCATCAGGACTTACAGCAAATTGCACATTACAACCTCCTGCAAAATCACCAATACTTCGCATCATGTGTATTGCCATATCACGCATTCTCTGGTATGTTCTGTCACTTAAAGTCATTGCTGGTGCAACAGTAATTGAATCTCCAGTATGAATTCCCATAGGGTCCATATTCTCGATAGAACAGATAATTACAACATTATCATTGGCATCACGTAATAACTCTAATTCGTATTCCTTCCAACCAATTAAAGCTTTATCAATCATAACCTCATGTATTGGAGATACTTCCAATCCTCTGGTTAATAATTCGTCAAAATCTTCTTCTTTATAAACAAAGGAAGCTCCTGCTCCACCTAAGGTAAATGAGGCTCTAATTACTAACGGAAAACCAAACTCTTGTGCAATTTC
>JAGQYS010000056.1 GCA_020435965.1 Flavobacteriaceae bacterium
AAATCTACATAATCTTTACCTCTAACAAAAGCTTTAGTAGGTGTGCCATCCCAAAGATGGGCATATAAAATCTTTTCAGAAAGTGTTAATGGTTTTCCAACAATTTTACGCGCAGTATCTACACGTTCTGCCATTGTAGCATACACTTTTTTAATCATGTCTATATCGAATGCCATATATAAATTTTAAATTAATTATCTGTTTTTTTGCGTCTCGCAAAAGTACAAAAAAATAGTGTGTTTTTGAAAATACACAACAGAACAGTGCAATTACTGATTATTTTTTATTGAAAACGGAATTATTCAATTTAAAATTGAATAATTGGTAATTTTCAAGTGGTATATTTAATAAATTAACAATTGGTAATTAATAAAGTTTAGAACAAGCTCTTTATAATTTGCTCGTCTGTGATACCTTCAGCTTCAGCCTTGTAGTTTTTAATAATTCTATGACGAAGAATACTATTGGCAACCGCTTGTACATTCTCAATATCTGGAGAGAATTTACCATTAATGGCTGCATGTGTTTTTGCGGCTAGAATTAAATTCTGTGAAGCCCTTGGTCCAGCTCCCCAATCAATATATTGCTTTACCAATTCGGAAGCTGTTTGGTTGTCTGGACGTGTTTTTGCAACCATACTTACAGCGTACTCCACAACATTATCAGCCACAGGAATGCGTCTAATGACATGTTGATAATCTAAAATTTCCTTTGGTGAGAAAAGTGAATTTACAGTAACTTCATTATCAGATGTTGTTGCTTTTACAACCTCAACTTCTTCTTTGAAGGAAGGATATTGTAAATTAATAGCAAACATAAATCTATCTAACTGAGCTTCTGGTAAAGGATACGTTCCTTCTTGCTCAATTGGGTTTTGTGTTGCCAAAACAAAATATGGCAACTCCAATTTGTAATGATGTCCTGCTACTGTAACAGCTCTTTCTTGCATGGCTTCTAACAAAGCTGCTTGTGTTTTTGGAGGTGTTCTGTTAATCTCATCTGCCAAAATAATATTGGCAAATATTGGTCCTTTTATGAATTTAAAATGTCTGTTTTCGTCTAAAATCTCACTTCCAAGAATATCACTTGGCATTAAATCTGGTGTAAACTGAATACGCTTAAAATCGAGACCTAAAGCTTGTGCAATGGTATTTACCATTAATGTTTTAGCCAATCCTGGAACTCCTATCAGCAAGGAATGACCTCCAGAGAAAATAGAAATCAGGATTTGGTTTACTACCTCATCCTGACCAACAATAACTTTGGCTATTTCGGTTTTAAGTGTTTTGTATTTTGTTACAAATTGATTAATCGCAGCGACATCAGACATAGGCTTTTATTTTTCTTTTTTTAACCAGTTACTATTAAACTCACAAGATTTTTGTTCATTGGCAATACTAATAAACGTTTCCATGATCTTAGAATCTTGCCATTTCCCAATAGCTTTCAATTGTTTTTCACGGAGTGCAAGGTCTTTTATTTTTAAATAGTCTTTAGCGAATTCGGCTTTGTGCTCTTCTTTACGTTCTGTAACGGTTAGTATTTTAAACATTATTGGATGTTCACGATCTTCATCTTGGTAGATCACGCTTACTTCTCCATCTTTTAAATCTTGAAGTTGTGTGTACAACTCAGTATCCATTTTTGTGAGTTCAAAACTATAATCTTGTGTTTCAGGATTACGTAATTGACCTCCATCATACTTGGTTTCTACTTGATCACTTACTTCTAAGGCAGCTTCAGCAAAGGTGATATCACCATCCATGATACGTTTTCTGGCGTTTTCCAATTCTTCTTTTGCTGCTTTTATATCTGCATCACTAACTTTAGGGCGCAATAAAATATGTTGCACATCGTATTCTTGTCCTCGTATTTTTTCTAAGTAGATAATATGATAACCAAAATCTGTTTCAAAAGGCTCAGAGACTTCTCCTTCTTGAAGCGTAAATGCAACATCCCTAAATTCTTTTACCATTTGTGGCCTTGTTCTGTTTAAGGTATATCTTCCTCCATTTTTTTTAGAGGCAGTATCTTCAGAATACAATACAGCTTTGGTTGTAAAACTTGCTCCATTGTCCATTACATCTCTTCTAAATTCGTTTAATCTATCGATTACTTTTTGTTTTTCGGCTTCAGTGGTTTCTGGTATTACAACTATTTGCGCCACACGAAGTTCTGTACCAAAAACTGGACGTTCGTCTTCAGGTATGCTATTAAAAAACTGGCGGACCTCCTCTGGTGTCACTTCAACATCTTCGATGATTTTATCTTGCATCATCTTTATCATCTGACCACTTTTGTTCACATCATACAACTCATCTCTAAGTTCTTGCTCAGTGTTTTTCTTATAGTAAGCAATTAATGCTTCCATAGAGCCAATTTGTTGTGCAAATGCATTTATTTGTTGGTCTATTCTAGATCGTATTTCAGCATCATTTACCACAATACTGTCTTGTACAGAATGGTGCATGTATAGTTTATCTTCTAACAATTTACCAAACATTTCGCAACGTGTTGGCATGTCTGAGGCTGAAACGCCTGCTTGCTGAAGTTGATCGAATTGCCTATCAATATCAGACTCTAAAACGACGTAATCTCCTACTACAGCAGCAACGCCATCTATTTTAAAGCGTTTTGAAGTATCAATAACTTCCTTAGTGTTTGTTTCTTTGACATTTTCTTTCTCTTCAATAATTTCTTGTGCAGAAACTATACTCAACGAAAACATTGTTAATAAAGCAAGGAAAAATTTTCCCTTAGTTAAATAATTCAAATTGTTTGTTTTTAATTGCATCTTTGGTAATATCCTTTTCTAATTTTTTAATAAATTCCAACTTTCGTTTGTTGATAACGATTTGCTTTATGGTTGGCATCACGTATTCCATAGGTGCTGTTTCGTTTCGTAACAACACATCATTAATTTGCATCAAATATAATCCTAATGAATCTTTGAGCTCTATAAAATTAGATTTTTTTAACAGTTCTTTTTTGTTTTCGGCATTAATAGCTGAAATTTTAGAAATTGCTTGATCTACTCTTATCCAAATAGAATCGTTTAGTGAATAAGACTTGAATTGAATTGCAATAGAATCCAACACACGTTTATCTTTATTGTCAAATCTTTTAAAGCGCTTTTTAATATCATCAACATTGATGCTATTTTCATTAAGTTTAATGTACCTGAATTTTATAAGCTCTTCATTTAGCTTAAAGGTTTCTTTGTTTCTTTCATAAACCTCACTAGCCTCTTCTTTGGTGATGCTTGTATCAATATTTTTGCTTACAAGTGCTTCTTGATAGGCTTTGGTGTATAAATCACTCTTATATTGCTCTACCAATCTATCGAATTCGTGCTGCTTTTCTGTTGATAGGTTAATTTTTGCATTAGCAATAAAAAGTTTTTGCGTTGCCCATTTATTTATAAAGTTGTTTACAATAATAGCGCTATCCTCTTTTGAAATATCATCTGAAACCAATGCTTTTATATCACTTTCATACAAAAAAACGTCATTAACCCTTGCAACAGGAATTCCTGGTTCTGCTTTCTTGAAAAACTCACAGGAATAAAGAACCGTGCAAAAACAAACTATAATGATTGAATTTTTAAGCAATTAGTTGTGTATTTGAGATTTTACTTTTTCAAGCACATCTTTATTAATATTTATCTTGTATTTTGCTGTAAGTTCTTTAAGCCAATTATCTTCATAAATGGTCTGGTATTCTGAAATAACTGGTCCTTGAGCATCTTCAAACGATTTTGTAGATTCTGGCAATACCTCATTGATCTTTGCTACATGAAATGATTTATTGTGCTCATATATTTCTGAAATGCCTTTTTTAAATACAAACGTTGCAGGGAACGTTTGGTCTTCTCTTGCCATTAATCCTGTTGTAACAATAATATTTTGCTGGGCTTTGGTGTTTAATTGTGCTTTGATATCGTCTATGCCCATATTGTTTTCTAAAGCTTTTTTTGCTTTTTTAATATAATCATTATTTGCAGACGTTATAACAATGGCATCAATACGTTCTGGCCAAGTATACTTGCTTTTATTTGCTTCATAATAGTTTTTTAACGCTATTGTATCATTTTTAACTGCATTCCATATTTTGGATTCCATCAAATCAAAAAGTAATAAACCTTCTCTATATTCATTAAGAATGTTGGCAAATTCTTCATTTTCAAACTCAAGGTTTTCTTCATGGTAAGCCAATACTTCTTTATCTAAAAAAGCATCGTATTGCATATTGATTAAATCTTGAGGCGATAATTTTTCAGAAACACTTTTTTGGCTAGCTTTTAAATGATTTGCGAAATCGAGATATGTGAATGTTTTTTTGCCAATTGTAACAAGTTGTTCATCTTTTTTAAGGGTTTCTGGTATGTTCCATGCTTTATTGAAATAACTCTCATCTACAAGTGTCTGAAAATATACTAATGCGCTGTTTTTGCTCGAAACATTGTATTTTTTTCTTAGATTCTTGCTCATTGAAGCGTTAATTAACTTTGAGCGTGAATCACGCTTTACACGTTGCTCTAATTCATTTCTTACATCCTCATAAGGTTCTAGAGGTGTTTTTTCATACAACTTTATAATATGCCAACCATAATCTGATTGGAATGGTTCTGAGATATCACCAATATTTTTCATGTTAAAAGCTTCGTTTTCAAACTTAACAGATGCTAATTGACCACTTTTAAAAGGGGTTAGCTTGCCTCCATTTCTTGCCGAGCTTTGATCTTCAGAAAATTGTTTTGCTAAATCTTCAAATTCTTGTCCTTGTTGGATAAGCTTATATATTTCGTTAATTCTTACTTCTGGAATTACAGTGCTATCTTTTTGTTGGTTTAAAACCATAATATGCCCAACGGTTACTTCGCCTCTAGATTTTCGTTTGTCTAAAACCTCGACTACGTGGTAGCCAAATTGTGTTCGGAATGGTTTTGAAACCTCTCCAACAGGAGTTTTATAAGCTTCATTTTCAAATTCATAAACCATTTTAAAGCCTGAAAAATATCCTAAATCTTCAACAAAAATTGTATTACCATTATGAGCAGATGCTTTTACCTTGTCAAATCCTTCTTTTAAAAGACGCTCCCTTAAACCTAGTATTTTATTATAAGCTTCGGTTGTATCTTTTTCATGTGCATCAATCCTAACTAAAATATGCCTTGCATAAACGTCATAAGAAATTCTGTCATAAGCCTCTTTTACTAATGCGTCAGTAACGTTACTATCTGTTAAATAGTTTTTACTCAGTTGCTTTTTGTAGCTCTCAAACTCTCTTAAATAGCTTGGTTTCTTATCAAAGCCTAAGGTTTTAGCTTCAGCAAGTTTAAGTTTATAGTTTATAAAAAGGTTTAGGTATTGGTCAACATCTTTTTGTGACTCATCCTGAACCAAATCTAAATTTTTATTGTAAACCCTTATAAATTCATTTGCAAAAACAGGTTCGTTATTTACAGTAAATAACACATCTTTACCTTTAATTTGCCCAAAAGAAAGGGTATTAAAAGCAATTAAACCTATTAACACAATGATATATCTTTTCATTTTAAAATCACATTTTAACTGCAGCAAAAATAACAATAATAACCTATAATACAAGGTCAAAAGGGAAACGAAATATTATGCGTATTAGTACGCAAAACCAATTAAATTTATTTAATATTTAACATCTTAGCATAGCTATTTTTATTTTTTGAAAATCTAGATTATCTTTAAAATCCACTAAAACAACTATAATGAAATACAATGTAGAAATTACCATTGATTTGCCTCGAGATGAAGTGATAAAAAAAATGGACAGTATTGAAAACATGAAACATTGGCAACGCGGACTCACATCAGCCGAACATATATCAGGTACACCAGGAGTAATTGGTGCAAAAATGCAGTTGAATTATAAATTTGGGAAACGTGAAATGCAACTAACAGAAACGATTACCAAACGCGAGTTACCAAGAGAGTTTCACGCCAATTACGATACCAAAGGCATGCACAACATACAACAAAATTTCTTTGAAGAAACTCCTGACGGAAAAACTAAATGGATCTCAAAATCTGAATTTATTCCAACAAATTTTATGATGCGCATAATGGTAGCGCTTATGCCAGGAGCTTTTAAAAAGCAATCTAAAAAGTATATGGAAGATTTTAAAAACTTTGCCGAAAACGGAACATCTGTAGCCAATGCGTAACCTAAAACTTATTTGGGATTTTAAAGGACCTGATGCCCTTATTACAGCGCAACATCATGAAATTCATTTAAAACAATACATTGAACGCGAAAAAGCACCTGTTACCATTACTGGAGTTGAAACCTTAAATGAAATGCACTCCATTGCGTTTTTGGTTGTGCGTGAAGATAACATGAAACCTATTAGAGACGCTATAAAACCTCATAGAGCACAAGTATATATGCAATAAAAAAGGGTGGTTTTAAGTTATAGCTTTACTAACCAAACATATTATGCAGCAAGCATCACCTTACTGCTTTTACATAATTCTGTTGCTTTTAGCACCTTTTTTTGTAATAGCTCAAACGCCAGAAGGCAATGGTTCTACTCATGAAAAATGGGAATACATACTTGAAGACTCTGGTGATGTGTTAATGATTGCCTTACCTGTTGCAGCAGGATTAACCACACTATTTAAAAATGACTATGAAGGCACAAAGCAATTTGCATTTTCATACGCTACTACTTTTGTACTTACACATTCCTTAAAACGCATAATTAAAAAGGAACGTCCTGAAGGTAGAAATTTATTTGATGCTTTTCCATCTGGACATACTTCTTCTGCATTTTCAGGAGCATCATTTATACAGCGACGTTATGGTTGGAAATACGGAAAATGGGCCTATATATTGGCAGGAATTGTTGGTATAAGCAGGATGGAGGGTCCAGATGGATGGCATGATCATTGGGATGTTTTGGCTGGAGCAATTGTAGGTATTGGTAGCACTTATGTATTTACGAAACCTTTTGAGAATCAAAAATCTGTTCTTAGTTTTGCTTCAGATGGCAAAACTTATGTGCTATCTTTAACATATAAGTTTTAAGTTTTGGTTGATTGACTTTGTGTAAAAAATAGTCGACCTTCGTTTAACTTACTTTTACAAGCTAAAATAAACATTGGAACAATCTATTTACATAAGTGAAAAATTCAAAATCCCTAAAATTGGTAAAATACCTTTGTATTTAATCATTGTAGTGTTCGTTTTTTTATTGGCAGTACTTCAAGACTACATATACAGTAAAATCCAGCAAACAGGATTTTATCTATCAGAATCATTGCTTTATAATACGTTTTGGACATTTTTTATTCCACTTACCATTTTTATAAACCGACTGATTAAAATTATTAACCCAAAGAATAAATTGGGAAAACTACCCTTTAATTTAGGAATTGGTATAACTTTTAGTTTTCTACACATTATATTGTTCACAGCTTTATTTGTGTTCGTGAGCAATTTGGCATTCACTCCACCACATCGTTTTTTAACTATTTTTAATGCTGCCTTTTCAAATCAATTCTATATTGCGCTATTGTGGTATACAATTTTTCCTGTAATTTATATTTCAAGACTTAGAGCAAACATTGATACCTCTGGTTATTCTGAAAAAATCAAACTTAAAATTGGTTCAAAAATTATAAATGTTCCAACATCAACAATCCAGTTTATTTCAACCGATAAGCCTTATTCAATTATTTACACAAACGAACAAAAAATTTTGGATAATAGAAGTTTGAAGGAATTTGAAACAAAACTCGATCCAGCTGTCTTTTTAAGAGTACATCGCTCTAAAATTATAAACGCTACATACATTAAGGAACTTAAATCAAGAAGTAATGGTGATTATGATGCAAAACTTGAAAACGGTCAAACCGTAAGATTGAGCAGACATTATAGAAGTAATTGGCACCAACTACTCCAGTAAAACATATATTCACTCCACACAGGCAAGCAACAGTAAAATGCTAAGTGCACAACCTCTTAAACAGCTATATTTATTGGAAAACTTCAAAAATGTTACAAATTTTTAAAATTAGCTTTTTTCTATTAACGTGTTTAAATTTGTTAACCTGTAATGGACAAACTCCCAAAAAGCAGACAAATACATTAAACAATGATTTTGACAAATCGCCACCTTTTTATTATAAAATGCCCGAAAATTTATCTTCAAGTGATACAAGTCCTGCATTTGACGAAAAAGGACAGAAAATTTTGCTAACAGGGACAGTGTATCAAATAGACGGGAAGACACCTGCTTCAAATGTTATTTTATACTATTACCAAACAAATAGCAACGGAGTTTATCCAACAAATGAAGGCGAGGAAAGAAATATGCCTAAAAATAAATTGGGACAAACTCACGGCTACATTAGAGGATGGGTTAAAACAGATGAGCAAGGAAAATATGAAATTCACACAGTAAAACCGGGAACTTACCCAAGCAGAAACGAACCTGCACATGTGCATGTGACTATTAAAGACAGACACATGAAAGACATCTATTATATAGACGATTTTGTTTTTGATGATGACCCACTCTTAACAACACAGCGTAGAAAAAAAATGGAAAATCGTGGAGGAAGTGGTGTTATTCGATTTGTTCAAAAGGATAATTTATGGATTGGCGAACGCAATATCATTTTGGGTTTAAATATTCCAAATTACCCAATAGAAAATACAATTCCCGTAAGCTCTGGAAAGAATATTGGCGAGGATATTATTTCTTTTACACCATTCCACGCTTATGGCGCAGATAAAGGCACCAAAACCTGTCCGATATGTAAATATGGTTGGTATCACGGCATTCTATACTTTGTAGGAAACAACCCTAATTGGAATGAAATTAAAGACTGGCTCACATTTTTAGACAGCGAAAGCGAAAAAAGAGAGAACTATTTGAAAGTCTATTTTGTATATGGTAACGAATCAAATTACGATAAAGACAATAGAATGCAAGCATTAGAAAAACTAGGAACTGAGATAGGGTTAAAAAAAGTTGCCTTAACTTTTGTGCCTTCTTTTAAAGATAAAACGTCAGAAGTATATTTAAATAAAATAGACTCAAATGTGGAAAATACGTTTCTGATTTACAAACGAAGTAACATCATTGACAAGTATGTTGATTTTAAACCAAATCAAGAAAATTTTAAAAAATTAATAAATCTGCTTGACCAATCGACAAACGAATACTTTAAGCTTTTAAGGCCAAAGCAAAATTAAGATAAGTAAACAACGTACAAAGTTAAAAACAGTTTTGGTTTTTAAACCAAGCGCTTTTTTTTATATTTAAGGGTTAGTATAGTTTAAAAAGTTTGTCTTTTAAAAGCCACTATTACCAAACTGATTATGAACCATTGGAAAAATTCATGTCATAACAAAACCACAGAATCCTATCTCAAAATTTCACCCCTTTTCATTAACTTCGTATAAACCCAATGAAACTGTAGCTGACTTAAGCATAAACACTTAAAATCATGAACAGTTTATTTCCTGTCATTAAGGACTTTGTCATTTCAGCAATCATTGCATTGCTAACAGCCAATTTGTTTTCGCTTTCAAATCTTGTTTATCAAATCATCATTTCAATACTGATATTACTCCTTATCTTTTTTATACTGAGAGGTCTTGACAAAATGGCAAAACGCATGGAAATCCTTTCCATATTATATTGCGAAGTATTTATAAAACGTGTCTTGGAGTCTTTTGATGCAAATATTGGTACAGAACTCAACCATACTATTGTAAATAAAATAAAGCTGTTTATTATTCTACCAAAAAACAAAGACGAACTTCACTCCATTGGCGAAAGAATAAAGCAGTTGGATCGTTTCACCCTTAAAAATACCAATACAAGGAGTTGGTTTGTAAATGGCAAACTTTTATGTGACAATCTCATTGTATTTGACACACCAAGCTCTTGGATAGCTGGAATAAATACGCTTATCGAATCTGAAAAAATAAAACCAAAAAACGTGGCACGTTTGCTTAATAAAATGAACGAAGGCATAAAATTGTACGCTAAGAAAAATATGGTTTATGAAAATAGGAAGCTAAACTTTATTGAAATTTCTGAATTCGAAACTTATTTTGACTAATTTTAGCCAATGCAAGCAGTAGATTGGTTAGGCTTTATAGGTGTATTACAAATACTTCTAGCTTATTTTTTAAACGTTACTAAAAAAGTATCTAGCAACTCATTGGCATTTATTTTACTCAACCTTGTTGGAGCCTCAATGGCTTGCTTTGCCTCAGTTTTACTAAACTATTTGCCTTTTATCATTTTAGAAGGAATTTGGGCTTTAATTGCTTTATATTCCTTAATAAAACATAAGACATCTTAATTCTAAACCATTACCTTTGCCAAATGGGACTTACTAATAACGACATCTTTAAAAAACTTCGTGTTGCGCACAAACTACGTGACGAAGATATTGTGAAAATATGCGCTTTAAAAGATTTTAAAGTGACTAAAAGCGAACTTGGTGCTATTTTTAGACACGAAAATCATCCAAAATACATGGAATGTGGCGACCAGTTTTTACGCAATTTCCTCGATGGACTCATTATTCATCTTCGTGGACCAATGCCTCCAAAAAAAGATTAAAAAGAATTTTAAATGTTTAGAAAGCAATTTTTACTAACCTCAAAAGATATTGCTGTTTTTAATGATTTTATTAAAATAAAAATTGGTTCTTACTTCTTATATTATCATAAAGACTTACCTTTTTCAAGTTCTAAGCATAATGACAAAGAAGCTTATCTTTTAGGGTCACTTTATAGTTGGGAAACCCCTACGCTTTCAGATGCTGAAATAT
>JAGQYS010000057.1 GCA_020435965.1 Flavobacteriaceae bacterium
ATGTTTTTTAACATAATAACAAAATATTAATTTTGCTGTGAACATTTAAAGACACTCACAGTTTGTGTCTGTCCTTCGCGAAAGGATGTGTTCTAGAGCCTAGGTCACACTAGGCTCTTTTTTATTGATACATAAATTTATCAAGCGTTACTTTCTGTTTAATGTTTTCAAGCTGTATTACTTTTACTGTTTTGGTTTCACTTGGCAAACCATAGTTTTTGTAAATGGTGTATTTTAAATAGTTTGGGTTAATGTCTTGTGTTTCGTTTAAAGATTCCAGATTTATAATCCATTCACCAGCATCAGCATCATCGATTATATATGCTTCAGTAGTGTAGCCTTTTTTTATTTCGTCTAGCATACGCTCTCTGTTATCAAACTTTGTATGCGACCATTTAAAGAATTTTTTTTGTGGATTTACAAACTGTAATTCAAACTCAGCATTTGGGTCGTTCCATTCAAAAACAATACGAAGGTCTTGTTTAAACTTAGCTGTTAACAAATCTGCTGGCAAATCCCTATAATCTACTTTGCTCCTGTGAAATGCCAACAAATGCATGAGTTCATCAATAATAGGTTGTTTCAATCCGGAAAAATCTACACCTTCAATACTGTTGTTTAGCATTTGTTTGTAAAGCCTCATGGCCTCGTTGTAATAACCTGTGTTTACGTATATGAGCGCAAGGTCGCGATAGGATTGTGCATCAGTAGGTCTGAGCAAGGTGATGTTTTGGTAAACCAAACGTGCTTCATCGTACATGTTTAAGGTTTCATATTTAAAGGCTATGCTTTTTAAAGCTTTCGCATTGTCTTTGGCTAAGTCTTCCACATCGCTAAAAATATCCACAGCATAGGCTTTGTCCCAGTTTAAAAAATACTCGGCAGCATCCAAGTAAAAGGCTACACTAAGGTTGTCTTTTGTTTGTTTTAAGGTTTTATAAACTTGCTTGGCTTCTTCAAAAGTCTTAGCATTTAGAAATGTTTGTAAGTAGTCTGGCTTGAGGTTTAGGGCATCTATGCTTTGTACTTGCTCCTCATAATCATTACCAGTAACCAAGGCTGAGGGTTTTTTTGGCTCAGCTTTACCTCCACTTGCCGTTTTGGTCCTGATCACAATGACACCTCCTCTACCCAATGTACCATATTGTACTGCTCCAGTTAAACCTTTTATAATAGTAATACTTTCTATATTTTGTACATCAATATTTGGTGCAGGATCTTCCGATGTAAAAGTCATTCCATCAATATCTAATAGAATTCCTATTTTGTTATTCATGCTGTCGTTATTAATTCTCAAAGCGAATTTCCCATTAAGCAAATCTGTCAAATTATTGTATTGGGATCCAATTTCTTTAGCAGTAATGGTATTAGTTGCATAACCTATGGCATCAAAATTTTTATTTCTACCAAATCCTAAATCAATAAACTCTTCTTTATTTGATTTTCCTGTTAGTATAACTTCTTCAAGAATTTCACCGTCTGGCTCTAATTCAATCTTTAAGGGGTTATTTTTTTCTGTTGTTTCGATTGTTTTCATACCAAGAAAAGAAATTATTAGTACATCCTCATTATCAACATTAATACTGAAATTTCCATCGATATCTGTAAGCACACTTTTAAGTTTGTTTTTAATTTTCACAGAAGCACCTTGGATGGGAATTTTATTAGTAGAAACTTTACCTATTAAATTACCGTAAGAATAAGAATTCTCTTTTAAATCTTTTTGAAAAAATATAGGCTTGAGATAAATTTTAGCAGTATTTTTTAGCAATCTATAAAGCTGTTCAATACTTACTTCAATAGAGCTATAACCAAAAGCGGAAAATTTTATCAAATCACTTTTTTTAATACTTTCTTCGTAAAAACTTAATATGAATCTTCCTTCTTTATTTGCAATGGTTTGTATAGATTTTTCATTAAAATTAATTATCGCATATGGAATTGGCTGTTTTGTTTGGTTATCTAGAATTTCAGCTTCAATAGTAATTTCATATTGAGCTAAAGTTATTGTAGTAATACAAAAAAAAAGTATTTGAATAATTTTCTTATAAAATGCCATGCTATGGATGTTAATGTTAATAATGTAATCAATTGTTATCTAAAAAATAAGGTGTAATATTTTACACCTTATTTAAGATAAAATAATGGTTATTGGTCTTGATCTCTACATGACCAACAATGTATAATTGGTCCATTACCTGGATCTACAGGAAATGAATAACAGTCTCCTGAAATGCAATGAGACAAACATTGAAATTCAGATTCACAATTATTAGCACCACCATTAATAGCGTTCTGTTCTTTTTTGCTCAATTGTTGAGCACCTTTTAATTCTAAAATTTTTTTAATCATTTTATTAAGATTTAAAAATTATATTTGCTGTGAACATTTAAAAACACTCACAGTTTGTGTCTGTCCTTCGCGAAAGGAATTTGTTCTAGAGCCTAGGTCACACTAGGCTCTTTTCTATACTTATATCAGTTAAGTTATCAATAAAAAATGATATATCTTCAATATTATAGGCTTTTGGTAACTTATAATTGTTAATAATGGTTGCTGGAGTGTATGCAATATCATTGTTATCACAGATACTTTTATGGGCTTCTAGTATTGTTAATTCAGCATTTTCATTTGGTTTACCATACTTCGTTTGCCAAAATGTTACATCACGTACTTCAAACCAATATACTAATGAGGAAAATGCATCTTGATTACTTTCTTTATAGAGCTCAATAATGCGTTGCGAAATCTGAGATGAGGATTGCTCCAGATTATTTGATGGCACATTAAAAATAACATTCAGTTTTATGTCATCTGGATGTTTTTGCAATAATTTATGATAGGACTCAAATGCTTTGGTGCAAAAACCACATAAAGGGTTAGTTACAGCATTAATTGTTAGTTTAGCATTTGGATTTCCTAAAATAATTGAGTTTTCATTTAAAAAAATAGACTCCTTAATTGGCTCTTCCTCAAGTAGAGTCTTAAAGAGTTTTTCATTTCGCTTAAACTTTAAATACTCAGTTGCTTCAAAATTTAAATTCATGTTGTCTACAATTAGGGATTTTACCTGTAACCATGAAATATATACTAAACTAAAAATGAATATGCTGATTAAGCTATAATTAAGATTTAAAATAAAGGAGTCAATAGTGAAAAAGGCAATAATAGTTTGAGAAACAACTAAAGAAGCTACAACCAGACACAAAGGACACCATTTTTTTATTGAAAAAGCTTGTTGATAAACGGTATAAAGGATTATTGGTAAACACAAAACACCTAATAAGAGTAAAAATGAAGCATCATTGCCTAATATAGGTATTATAAAAAGTAAAGACAAAAAATAGGTTATGGTTAAATCACTTAACGATAAAAAACCAAATACTTTTGATGATTTTGAATTGATAACTTCTCCACAACTTGTATTATTGGTACTAGAATTGCATACTTTTGAAGTTGCTTGACTAAACAATCCAATAGCTTCACGAACTATAAAGTAACCTATGACTAATCCAATAGCAGAAATAAGATTATAGATTAAATTAGTTGCATTAAACTGAAAAATACTGACAGATAGTACAAAAGCAGTAATTAAAACAAAAGGAATTAATGGATGCTTAAGCATTGAAATCTTACTGTGATTGCTTATACTAGCATCAGTATTTTTTTCAATAGCAATAATAGTACCATTCCAAATACCTTTAAAATCTTGAAAAGTTAGCTTTTCTTTATTGCCATTACTGTCTAACAATTTAACAAAACTTTTTCCCACATCAACTTGAGCAATTGTGGTTTTATGCTCTTTAAGAATAATAGCGAGAAAGAAATTTGGCAACTGTTCCAATGCGTCTTTAGGTACATTAGCTGCTAAATTATCAATGTTAAAATAGTCTAAGGTATCTGTAATAGATTTTACACTTGGATAATCTGGATTGCTTAGAAGTTGGAGTTTTAAATCACTCTGGTCTAAAGTGTAATGCTCTCTTTTTAAATAGTTAAAAAGAATTTTGGTAAGAAAACTGTCTGTAGCATTCATTGTGTTTTATTTACATGTATTAATAACTTACCAACACATTAAGGCAAATAATGCCTAAAGTATAGGATTGTTTATAAATTTGCTATTAAATACAATTCCTTAGGGAGCATTGAAATAAAACCAATTTCTTGGAGTACACAGAACTTAAATTTACAAAAAAAAAGGAAATAACGAAATTTAGGTTTTTTTATTAATTACGGTTTTTCCGTAGTTTTCAATAATATATATTAGTTTGAAATGAATATTTAATAAATATTTAACATTCGTGAATATAATTGCAAGAATTTATAGAATAATAAAAAAGCAACTCATTTGAGTTGCTTTTTCCAAAGTTTAGTTTTCCATACCTGGAGGATATTTCTCCATAATTTTCATAACAAACTCTTTAATGCGTTCTTCTTTTTGGTTCATATCTTGACTAATGTAACCTCTACCTATACCTTGCCAAACCAGCTCTTTTTTATTGGCATCTATTAAATCAATATATAAAGAACCTTCTGTTGAAGTAGACACTTGCTGATTAAAACTTCCCCAGTACCAAGGACTCCAACCCCAACCATAACCATAAGGTCCAAAGCCATTGTTATAAACATTAATTTTCTCTCTTGACTTAGTGAAAATACTTACCAGTAAATCCGGATTTTCAGATTTTGTAAATCCTTTTGCCATCATTTCTGCTTCAATGGCACGAAGAATCCTGCGTTTATCTAAGTCACTAATTTCAGCTTTATCAATTCCAGTTTTGTAAAACGCAAAGGTTTTATAGGAATTGAAATCAGCAGCTCTATCATAATCTGATGCAACTTTTACTGATGAGCATGAGGTCATCAGAAATGTTACCATCAAAATGGGTAATACTCTAAATAAATTTTTCATAGCTTTTATTTAAATAATTAATGGTTATAATGAATTTAATAAATTATCATCAACTGAGTTAGGTATTGTCACTTTTAAATTTGGCTCAACTTCCATAGCACGCTTTATAGCAAAATTAGCTTCTTCGTTTCTTGCCCAACTTCGTCGTGCAATGCCGTTGTTAACATCCCAAAAAAGCATTGATTTTAAGCGATGTTCTGCGTCTTTACTACCATCAAGAACCATACCAAATCCACCATTAATCACTTCGCCCCAACCAACACCTCCACCATTGTGAATACTCACCCAAGTGGCTCCTCTAAAACTGTCACCAATTACATTATGTATTGCCATATCTGCTGTAAAACGTGAACCATCATAAATATTACTGGTTTCTCTGTATGGCGAATCGGTTCCTGAAACATCATGGTGATCACGTCCTAAAACAACCAATCCTATCTCATTTTTTGATATAGCATCATTAAATGCTTTTGCAATTTTCATTCGACCTTCAGCATCTGCATATAAAATTCTGGCTTGTGAGCCAACAACTAACTTATTCTCTTGTGCTCCTTTAATCCATTGAATATTATCAGCCATTTGTTGTTGTATTTCCTTTGGAGAATTTGCCTTTATATCTTTTAAAACTTTACAAGCAATGGCATCAGTTTTTGCTAAATCTTCTGGTTTACCTGAGCAGCAAACCCAACGGAATGGTCCAAAACCATAATCAAAACACATTGGTCCCATAATATCCTGAACATAAGAAGGATATTTAAACTCTCGTCCTAATGTTGGATTGTTAGCCATTACATCTGCTCCAGCTCTTGAAGCTTCAAGTAAAAAGGCATTTCCGTAATCAAAAAAGTAGGTGCCTTTTGCGGTGTGTTTATTTATTACATCAGCTTGTCTACGTAAACTAGCTTGCACTTTTTCTTTAAACAACTCAGGATGGTTTGCCATCATTTTGTTAGCATCATCAAAAGATAAATCAACAGGATAATAACCTCCAGCCCAAGGATTATGCAACGAGGTTTGGTCACTTCCTAAATCAATATGAATATTAGCTTCATCAAACTTTTCCCAAACATCAACCACATTACCTAAGTAAGCTAATGAAATGGTTTCTTTATTAGCTTTTGCTTTTTTAACACGAGCTACTAATTCGTCTAAATTGGTGATTTTTTCATCAATCCAACCTTGATCAAGTCTAACTTGAGTGATTTTAGGATTTACTTCGGCACAAACCGTTATGCAGCCAGCAATATTGCCAGCTTTAGGCTGAGCTCCAGACATACCTCCTAATCCAGAAGTGACGAACAAATTTCCTTTAGGTTCTTTATTTATTTTTCTAAATCCGTTTAAAACGGTTATTGTGGTACCATGAACAATACCTTGAGGTCCAATATACATATAGCTTCCAGCTGTCATTTGTCCATACTGTGTCACGCCAAGTGCGTTGAATTTTTCCCAATCATCTGGCTTTGAGTAATTAGGTATCATCATACCATTTGTAACCACAACTCTCGGAGCATCTTTATGACTTGGAAACAAACCCATTGGATGACCTGAATACATGACTAAAGTTTGCTCATCTGTCATTTCAGCCAAATACTTCATGGTAAGTCTGTACTGAGCCCAATTTTGGAATACTGCTCCATTGCCACCATAAGTGATAAGCTCATGAGGATGCTGAGCCACTGCATAATCTAAATTATTCTGAATCATGAGCATTATGGCTGCAGCCTGCTTGGATTTTGCTGGATAATCGTCAATTGGTCTAGCGTACATTTTGTAATCTGGGCGAAATCTGTACATGTAAATACGTCCATAAGTATCTAACTCGTTCTTAAATTCAGGCAACAATTCAGCATGATGCTTTGGTTCAAAGTAGCGTAGTGCATTTCTGAGGGCAAGTTTCTGTTCTTCTGATGTTAGGATTGCTTTTCGTTTAGGCGCATGATTTATTGAAACATCATAAGGTTTAACCTCTGGGAGTTGAGAAGGAATACCTTCTAATATTTGTTCTTTAAATGTCATTGTAACGGTTTGCATTAGCTTTTCTTTTTGTTACTTGTCCTGAGCGCAGTCGAAGGGTTAAAGCCATAAGGACAATGTCTGCAATTACTTTCACAGCAATAACCACGTTTTAAATGATATTGTTCTGTAAACACCTTATAGCCTTCAGGTGATAAATAATAGTCTCCTTCTTCAATTGGGACAATTTTTTTCATCTGTTAAAATCTATTTCTTTTATAGGTCAGATGTAATTCGCCATAAAGTTTAAAATATATATTAACTTTTTATTTGGCTCATTTCATATCTTACAAAGATAATGTAATTTGGAAAGATTTTTGTTGAGCTTTAGTTATGATTTTAATTTACAAACATATTGTTCCAAAAGGATATTCAAGCATAACACTTTTCCCTTTTGTATTTTTAAAATCTGCCGATTTAAAGCAAAAAGAAACTCTATTAAATCATGAAAAGATTCACTTGAGACAGCAGTTAGAGTTATTGGTAATTCCTTTCTTTTTTATCTATATTATAGAGTTTTCTATACGATTTATTCAATATAAAAATTGGGATTTGGCTTACAGAAATATTTCATTTGAGCAAGAAGCCTACTGTAATGAACACGATAATTCTTATTTAAAACACAGAACATTTTGGCGATTTTTAAAGTATCTTCGCAGCAATGCTAAATAAATTGAATACAGTTAATCAACTTGTTGAAATGCCAAACAATTTTGGTGTGGAATTGTATTTAAAGCGTGAGGATAAAATACACCCTTTTATATCTGGAAACAAATACAGAAAATTAAAATACAACATTATAGAAGCTAAAAACCAAAAGCAAAATACTTTATTAACTTTTGGAGGCGCTTACTCTAATCATATAGCTGCAGTAGCATCAGCTGGAAAAGAATTTGGTTTTAAAACTATAGGTGTCATTAGAGGTGAAGAATTAGAACAAAAGTTTTCTAACAATCCGACATTACTATTTGCAAAGCAATGTGACATGCAGTTTAAGTTTGTTTCAAGGGAAGTTTACAGAGATAAAACTTCATCAGAATTTTTGAATGCTTTAAAAAATGAGTTCGGCGAATTTTTTCTCATTCCTGAAGGAGGAACAAATAAACTTGCAATAAAAGGCTGTGAAGAAATTTTAACAGAGGAGGATGAAACCTTTGATTTTATTTGTTGCGCAGTAGGAACTGGTGGCACCATTGCGGGATTGATAAATGCTTCAAAGTCCCATCAAAAAATATTAGGATTTCCAGCTTTAAAAGGTGATTTTTTACAAAAGGAAATTGGTAAATTTACAGCGAAATTAAATTGGGAGCTTATAACAGATTATCATTTTAGTGGTTATGCCAAAATAAATAGTGAGTTGGTTGAGTTTATTAATAGATTTAAACAAGAATATAACATTCCGCTAGACCCAATATATACAGGAAAAATGATGTTTGGAATTTTTGATCTAATCAAAAAAGGTTATTTTGAAAAAGGAACGAAAATATTAGCCATTCATACTGGAGGATTACAAGGAATTGACGGAATGAACATAAAATTAAAACAAAAAAATCTGCCTTTAATAGTAAGATAATGCGAAAAATAATAGTAGTTGTATTGTTGTGCATGTTATGCGTTGGTTGTGGTTCAAGAAAAAAAATCATTACTAAAAAATCTGACCAACCTAAAGAGATTATTTTAATTGATGAACCTCAAAAAGATGAGCCAGTAGAAAACGAGGTTGAAATTATTAACAACACTCCAGTTGAAAACCCAGTAATAAGCAGTACATCACATTATATTGAAGTTTATAAGGATATCGCCATGAAAGAAATGATTAGTTATGGCATTCCTGCAAGTATTACATTAGCACAAGGCATTTTAGAATCTGGTTCAGGTAGAGGACGTTTGGCAGCAGAAGCTAACAATCATTTTGGGATTAAATGCCATGAATGGACAGGTGATAAAATTTACCATGACGACGATGAGCGTCAAGAATGCTTTAGAAAATACATTTCGGCAGAAACTTCATTTAGAGATCATTCTGAGTTTTTAGTCAATAGAAAACGATATTCCAGACTATTTGTACTTAAAAAATCTGATTATAAAAACTGGGCAAAAGAGCTCAGAAAAGCGGGCTATGCAACAGATAGAAAATATCCTGAAAAACTCATTGGCTTAATTGAACGTTATGAACTTCACCAATATGATAAATTGGTCTTAGGAAATGATTATCAATTCATAGAGGAACAAGTCTCTGAAAATGAAACTGAACACATTGTTATTAAAGGAGATACACTGTATTCCATCTCTAAAAAATATGGATTGACAGTTCCAGAACTTCAAAGAATAAATAATCTAAGAGACAATACAATAAGTATTGGACAAATTTTAAAAATACAATCAAATTAATTTTATGATTTATAAACGTAGTAGCAAATTATTTACTGACGCCGAAAAAGTAATTCCAGGAGGTGTAAATTCACCTGTTAGAGCCTTTAAAGCTGTTGGAGGAACACCAATTTTTGTGAAGAAAGCAAAAGGTGCTTATCTTTTTGATGAAGATGGAAATAAACTTATAGATTATATAAATTCTTGGGGACCAATGCTGTTAGGCCATGCTTTTGAGCCTGTTGTTGAAGCAGTAATTGAGAAAACCAAACAAGGTACATCGTTTGGAATGCCAACAGAAATAGAAACTAAAATTGCAGAATTAGCAGTTTCTATGGTGCCAAATATTGATAAAATACGCTTTGTAAACTCCGGAACCGAAGCTTGTATGAGCGCAGTAAGATTAGCACGTGGTTTTACTGGAAAAGACAAAATAATTAAATTTGCTGGCTGCTACCATGGACATAGTGATTCATTTTTAATCCAAGCTGGAAGTGGTGCTATAACTTTAGGCGAACCTAATAGTCCAGGAGTAACAGAAGGCACTGCTAAAGACACTTTACTTGCCAGGTATAATGACATTGAAAATGTAAAGCAAATTATTGAGGCTAATAAGGGTGAAATTGCTTGTATTATATTAGAGCCTGTTGCCGGAAATATGGGTTGTATTCCTCCCAAACAAGGTTTTTTGGAAGCCTTACGCAGCTTATGTGATGCTAATAACATCTTGTTAATATTTGATGAAGTCATGACAGGTTTCAGGCTTTCCAAGGGAGGCGCTCAAGAACTTTACAATATCAATGCTGATATTGTTTGTTTCGGAAAAGTAATAGGTGGTGGTTTGCCAGTAGGTGCTTTTGCAGCACGCGCGGAAATAATGAATTATTTGTCGCCTTTAGGTCCAGTTTATCAAGCTGGGACATTAAGCGGAAACCCTTTAGCAATGGCTGCAGGATTGGCCATGTTAACGGAAATTAATAATGATGCCGAATTGTTTAGTAGGTTAGAGCAAAAGACAGATTATTTACATAAAGGCATTGAAGAAGTACTAACAGAGCACAACATTATTCATACAATTAATAGAGTTGGCTCTATGATATCAGTCCATTTTGCAGAAGAAAAGGTTGTAGATTTTGAATCTTCAGCAAAAGGGAATAATGATACGTTTAAGAAATTTTTTCATGGACTTTTAAACGAAGGTATTTATATTGCTCCAAGTGCTTTTGAGACCTGGTTTATCACTGATGCTTTAACTTATGAAGATTTAGATGCGACTATTAAGGCAATTGCTAAAGTTGCAAAAACATTATAAAAAAAGGAGGAAATTATTACAATGAATAATTTCCTCCAAATCAAACCAATCAATCAAGTTTTAATGTCTTTGTTTCCTTTTTCTAGGTTCTTTATTTCTCATTTTATTGCCTTGTCTTTCTTTCCTAGTATTATTTAGCTCCCACTTTTCAAATTGTTCTTTGCTCAATATATCCTTCATTTTAGCTTTCATTGCTAATTTTTTATCAAGTTGACTATTGGCTCTTTTAAAACGGTCATCTTTTGTGGCTATCTCTTTTTTACCTTCAGTACGTGTTTTTTTACGAGCTTCCATTTCTGTCTTTCTTGCTTTAGCTTGTTCTAAATGTATAGCTTGAATTTTTTGTTGTTGAGTTTCGGTTAAGTCTAAATCTAAAGCCAATTTTTTAGTCTGAAGTGTTGCCATTTCCTCTGGAGAAAAATCTTTAAAATATTGCGCTTTTTCCATTCTGCCTTTGCGTTTTCCTTCTCTTTTGTGTTCTTGTGCTGTTGCATTTACTGTTATTAGTGCAATAGCTATTAATAATAACTTTTTCATGTGCTAATTTTTATTGTTTTTAATGATAAGACTTGCGTTATCTAGATTAGTTTAATGATTATTTGTTTTTTAACGAGTAATTAACACATAAAAAAAACCTCTCTTTCATTATATCGAAAGAGAGGCTTTTTTAGCTAAATGAGTTTAAATTTATTTAGGCTCCAAAATAGCATCAATACGTTCAACGATGTCTTGCAAATGATATCTTGAAATTGTATTTGGTGATCTTCCAATCGCGTTTTGTGCCATTCGTTTAATGCTCTTTAGTTCGCCTCTTACAATTGGGATAATATCAGATTGTTTTACAGTTACGGTTCCTCTTCGTCCTGTAACATCTTTAGATTCCATAAGTGCAGCCAATCTTTCAACATGTGCACGTTGTAAATTTCTTCTATAAGCGTCAATAGCTC
The DNA here is from genome assembly GCA_020435965.1 of Flavobacteriaceae bacterium. Classification (GTDB taxonomy): domain Bacteria; phylum Bacteroidota; class Bacteroidia; order Flavobacteriales; family Flavobacteriaceae; genus CAJQLB01. The sequence goes on from JAGQYS010000057.1 coordinate 11,558, forward strand.
TTCCTTTGCTTAACTCGGACCAAATGCCATTTCTTAAATCTGTCATCATAGATAAAACAGAATAAGCTTCAGAACTATTTAGGGTTTCGTTATCTATCATTCGCATCATTCTGGTTAAATCTAGAATATTGTTAAGTGTTCTAACTTGAATGCTTCTAATACGTTCTGTTACACCATTAAACTCTGTTCTTGCAATAATATCTTTATCAATTAACCATTCAGGTGTTTCAAATAACTGTTTGTTAAGGAATGTCAAAGCGTTTTTTTGATGGTCTTTATCTACATTTACAAAAACATCACCTTCTTGATCAGTAGTTTTTGAGTATTTATAAACACCTCCAATATTAGTAGCCACGTGACCCATATAACGATTAAACTGTGATACGACATGACCATACATATCTTCTAAATCATCATAGGTTTCACCATCTTTTGATGTCCATTTAATTAAATTTGGTACGATGCGCTTTAAATTTTTTATGCCATAATCACTTGCCTTAATGGCATCATCACCTAAGTCTTCAGTTTGAGCTGAAGGATCTATACCATTTTGCTGGCCAAAACGATACATTGGATCATCTGCATGTTCTAAAATCCATTTATCAAGTGTTTCTTTTTCGTCTTCAGCTGTTTTAGCATCTAAAATAGGACGATAACCCCATCGAATAGCATGCTTATCATAAACACCAATATTTGGCATTAAAGCAACACCAACATCACCTGGTTGAGCCACGTAGTTAAAACGTGCATAATCCATTATAGATGGTGCTGTTCCGTATTTTTTAGTGAATTCAGCACTTCGTAAATCATCAACTTTGTAAGCACTGCTACTTCCCATGTTATGAGGCAATCCAAGGGTGTGGCCAACTTCATGTGACGATACGAATTGTATTAATTTTCCCATGACTTCATCTTTAAATCCAACCATTTGGGCTTCTGGATTTATAGCAGCTGTTTGTACAAAATACCATCCCTGCAATAAACTCATTACATTATGATACCAACCAATATCGCTTTCTAAAATTTCTCCAGATCTTGGGTCACTTACATGCGGACCATAGGCGTTTTGTATTGGTGAGGCAAAATAGCGAATTACAGAATATCTTGCATCTTCAGGACTCCATTCAGGATCTTCTTCAGGACTAGGTGGATATTTTGCAATAATGGCATTTTTAAAACCAGCAGCTTCAAAAGCTACTTGCCAATCTTCAACACCTTGTTTAATATATTTACGCCATTTTATAGGAGTTGCAGGATCTATATAGTAAACGATTTGTTTTTTTGGTTCAACTAATTCTCCGCGTTTAAATTTTTCTATGTCTTCATCTTTTATTTCTAATCTCCAACGATCTAAAAAAGTTACAGTCTTACTTTTTTGAGCTTCAAGTCCATAATCTACTTGACGACTGGCAAACCAGCCAACACGTTCATCATAAAAACGTTTTTTCATTGGTACTTTTGGAAGCAAAATCATAGAGTTATTAATCTCTATGGAAATAGTTCCTGTGCTGGAATTAGATGGTGGTTCTCCAGCAGCATAGGTTTTTACATGACGAGCTTCTATATTTTCAGGATAACTTTTTACGGTTTCAATAAATGATTTATCACTTTCCAATCGCGATACTTTATATTGTTTTCTTCTGTAGTCTGGTAATCCTAATGCTTTTACATCTTTGTCAAATAAGTCTGTTACATCAACAACTGTACTTGTAGAATCTTTTCCAAAAGCTTGAATTGGAAATGTGTGAAGTACAGGTTCAAAATTTGAATTTACAACAGCTTCATGAATAGGCAAAGAATCTGCTGCAACAATGGAATATGATACTACACGAAGTATAACTTGCTTGTCCTTTTTCTGCCAACGTAAAACTTGCTCATTTTGTTTTTCTCCACCAAATCCAATGCCTGTAGCTGTTTTTGCAATACGTGTGACCATAAGCATTTCTCTTTCAAATAACGAATCAGGAATTTCATAGAAATACTTGTCGTCAATTTTATGAACTTTAAAAAGACCATCGTCTGTTTTGGCATCTTTTGTTATGATCTTGTCATAAGGTTGAATATCACCTTTTTTGGGTTGAGGTTTTTCGTTTTTTGCAGCAGCAGCTTTTTTTGCTGCTTCAGCTTCTTTTGCCTTTTTTGCAGTATTGCAAGACAGCACCATAAGCGATAATGCCAACAGTGTAACTTTAAAAATAGAATGTTTCAATGTGCTTTAATTTTGATTTGAGGGTTAAAATAAGCAAACCGAACAATTATGTAATCCTATTGTTAATAAATTAACAATTTTTTTAAGAAAATTAGGTATAGAAAAAGCGCATGAGGATATGCGCTTTTTAAGTTTTTTATTTGTGTATAATTACAGAGTATCTAAAAATGCTTTAATTAAAGCATAACCTTCAGAATGTACCATGGTTGTTCCTATAAAAGGCATGCTAAAACCTGGATTATAAGCAATCATTCTATTATTTATACTATTACGCCTTTCGTAAATTTTAGTATCGTTAAAATCTATTTCAAACCTTAAGTCTAATGTTGATTGTATTTCGCAGAATCCACCTGGTGAATGACAATGTGCACAATTTACATCAAAATAAGCTCTACTTCTGGATTCTAATGGTAAAGTATCGTCTTGCCAATTAGGAAGTACAGCCATAGCATCGACACTTGGTGCTTCTGTTAGGTGTCCAGCATCAATAAATTTTTGAAGTTGATTTACACCATCGACTTCAAAATTCATATTGCGTACTTTTGGCCCGATTGCTACTACGTTTCCAGCGTTGCTATGACATTTAGTGCAATCATTGGCAGCAGGAACAATATAATTTGTTGACATTGCTTCACCTGCTTCATTGACCCAAGAAATAGGGACTGTATGCTCATTTTCATCTAAAACGGCATCTGTTTGTGCTTCATTCCAGACATAGTTTCCAATTGTCCAGGCTCCATTGACACGAATTAAAACTCTGGTTTCAATAATTTTTTTGCCTAACGATAAATTGGTTTCGTCAAGGTTGTAATAGAATGTTTTAGATATAACAGTGCCATTAGGAAAAATAGGAAAGCCTTCACCATCGTATTCCATAGCCTGACCTTGAGGTAATGCAATAAGTCTAAGCTTATGCGCATAGTCAGTAAATAAAGGCGTGATTAAATCATATTTAAAAACATTTGTGCTTAAAGTTAAATCTGCCATGTTTCCAGTAAACAAATTGAGTTGGGATAAGTTTGGCAAAAATTCAGGATTTACTGGACTTGAATTTGTGTTAAAAGAACCAGCTACACTGTTCATGCTAACATTATCTGTTGCACAAATGGCTTGTACGTAAAAATCATAGGAAGTATCTGCATTCAATCCAGATATGATTGCAGAATTCTGAGTGGCTTCAATAATAGAACCACTTCCAGGTAAGAAACCTGCAATTCCGTATTCAATTTTTACATTTTGGGAATCGTTGGTGTTTTCCCAACTAATAGTTGCGCTAACATCTGAAATACTTGATACAGATAAATTAGTTGGTATTTCGCATTGTGTGATTATTTGTTCGTCGTCATCTTTACAAGAGACAATAAAGGCAAGAATTAAGCCTATGAGGCAAAGGCGTTTCATTGGTATAACATTTTGATTAATAGCTGTGTGAAAATAAGAAAAAACAGATTATATGCTATAATAAATTCGATATGAAGCTAAAAATATCTGTAAAGTATCTTATCTGTTATGAATCTAAATTATTATAACTGCTTGAATTTATATATCTTGTATGGTTGTAAATACAGTTTAATGCCACATTGGTTAAGCATTCTTATTATTATTTTGGTCATCTACATTAGTATTAGTGTAGCACTTTACTATTTACAAGACTATTTATTGTTTAAGCCAGAAAAACTGGATAAGGATTTTCAGTTTGCCTATGAAAATCAGGACACCAAAGAATATTATATGGAAACTCGTGATGGTGCAAAAATAAATGGATTGCTCTTTAAAAGTAAAAATCAACCGAAAGGCATTGTACTCTATTTAAAAGGAAACTCAAAAAGCATTAAAGGTTGGGGGAAATTTGCCGTGGATTTTACACGTCATGACTATAGCGTTTTTATGGTAGATTACAGAGGCTTTGGCAAAAGCACAGGACGACGCTCACAAAAAGCGATAAAGCGTGATTTGCAAGAAGTTTATAACAAATTAAAAGAGCGAACTCCTGAAGAGCACATTATTTTATATGGTCGTTCTTTGGGTTCAGGTTTTGCGGCTAAATTGGCATCTATAAATAATCCGAGACTTCTAATTTTAGATGCACCTTATTATAGCTTGACTAAAGTAACTGGACGCTATATGCCATTTATGCCTTTGTCTTTATTAATGAAATATCCATTGCCAACTTACAAATGGTTAAAGTATGTACAATGCCCAATACATATTATTCACGGAACTCATGATAAGTTGATCCCTTATAAATCGAGTATAAAATTATCTCAAGTAAATGCCAAGCGTACTAAGCTTCATACAGTTATTGGAGGAGGTCACAAAAACTTGAATAATTTTGAATCCTATCATAGTATGTTAGATGATATTTTAAACACTGAACCCAAATCAATTGACCTAGAAACCACGAGCATCAATGTCATTCATTCATCAAAAAAAAATAAAGCAAAGGCTTAAGCGCTTGACTGCGTTTATATTTTTATTCTATATCATGATTAACGCTTCATTGTATTTACTTCAAGATAAAATATTGTTCAGACCAACGGTTTTGGAGCAAAATCATCAATTTCAATTTACACATAAGTTTGAAGAGTTGTTTTTAAAAACTGATGAAAATGCTGTCATCAATGCGATACATTTTAAAGTTGAAAACCCTAAAGGTGTGATCTTATATTTTCACGGAAATAAAGGTGATTTACAGCGATGGGGAAACATCACTGAATATTTTGTAGAGAAGGGTTATGATGTTTTTGTAATGGATTATCGAACTTATGGAAAAAGTACTGGAGAACTTAGTGAAAAAGCACTTTACAACGATGCCGAATTTATGTATAATTATTTAAAAGAACGTTATGCAGAAAGTGAAATTATAGTTTATGGACGTTCGTTAGGGACAACGTTTGCAACTTATGTGGCTTCAAAACACAATCCAAATCAACTCATTTTAGAAACTCCTTATTATAGTATGGTTGATGTTGCAAAAAACAGGTTTCCATTGATTCCTGTAAAACAATTTATTAATTATAAGTTTCCATCATATCAATTTATTAATAATGTAACATGTAACATTGCAATTTTTCATGGAACAGTAGATAAGGTAGTTCCGTTTTCGTCAGGAGAAAAATTGTTTGATACAGCACCTAAAGCTAATACAAAGTTCATTCCTGTTAAAGGAGCAAGTCATAATAATCTCATAGATTTTGAAGTTTATCATCGAGAAATCAATGCCATTCTCAGATAGATTTCTTAAAGAATAGCCAAAAACTATATGAATGTGTTAAACATTTCTAAACGTTGGTAACATTTTATTCGGTTTGTAGTCTATACAATAAATACAAAACTAAAAAACCAAAATATTATGTATAAATTATCATTATTATTTAGCTTGTTAATAACCTTGACTATAAATGCTAAAACAGGAAACAACAGTGAACTTAATAATTCGGCTTTAGAATTTATAGCACTGGAAATTAACCAATTTGAACTTGAAAATAGTTTGTTTTCAGATTTAGAAGATATTACCCTAAATGTTGAAGATATTGAAGTTGTTGAATTGGAGGAAGATGTAGACATTAACTTTGATACCACTCAGTATCTACCTGAAAATTTTAATGCATTGGCAGGTAAAAATGATATTGATTGGTCAAAAATTGAGCTTGTTGAGCTAGAAGAAGAAGTAGAGTTAGGTTTTAACACTAAAGATTACTTACCTGAAAACTTTAATCCATACCAAGGCATAGATTGTAAACAAAATGCAGTTGAGAGCCTTTATTAATTTGCTAAGAGATTAATAATGACAAAAAACCCAGCACTTAAGTGCTGGGTTTTTTATTTTGGTAAAAAGTTAATCTTTTTTACTCTTGAAGCTCCACAATCAAAGCATCTTCAGTTTTAGTAACTTTGGTCAGGCCATGTTTTGTTAAACCTTTAATGCCTTTGTCCCAAGCTTTATTGCTTAATCCAGATTGTGTTTTAAGATCATCCAGATTCATGTTTTTTTGAGCTTTTAAAATCTCAAAAATGGCTTTTTCGTTTTCGCTCATTTCAACAGGTTTTTTTTCTGGTCTCATTTGAGGGAAAAACAACACTTCTTGAATGGATGGATTATTGGTCATAAACATGGTTAATCTATCAATGCCAATACCAATTCCTGAAGTTGGAGGCATACCATACTCTAATGCACGTAAAAAGTCGTGGTCTATAAACATGGCTTCGTCATCACCTTTTTCAGAGAGTTTTAATTGTTCTTCAAAACGTTGGCGCTGCTCAATAGGATCGTTTAACTCTGAATAGGCATTGGCTAATTCTTTTCCATTAACCATAAGCTCAAAGCGCTCTGTTAATCCTTCTTTAGAACGATGTTTTTTGGTTAATGGACTCATTTCGGTTGGATAATCAATAATGAAGGTTGGCTGAATGTAATGAGGTTCACATGTTTCACCAAAAATCTCATCAATCATTTTACCAATTCCGAAAGTTTCATCAACTTCAATATTTAGGGCTTTACAAGCCTTGCGTATTTCATCTTCAGATTTCATATACAAATCAAAACCTGTATGTTCTTTAATAGCATCTAAAATCCCAATGCGTTTGTATGGTGCTTTATAGTCAATCGTTTTTCCGTTAAACTCCACTTGAGTTGTTCCATGCAAGGTTATTGCAATTTTCTCAAGAAGTTTTTCGGTTGTGTCCATCATCCAGTTGTAATCTTTGTAAGCTGCATACATTTCCATAACCGTAAACTCAGGATTATGAGTTCGGTCCATACCTTCATTTCTAAAGTCTTTGGCAAATTCATACACACCATCAAAACCACCAACAATCAATCGTTTTAAATACAATTCATTGGCAATACGCAAATACAAGGGCATATCCAAAGCGTTGTGATGCGTGATAAATGGTCTTGCAGCTGCTCCTCCTGGAATGGGTTGTAGTATTGGAGTTTCAACTTCCAAAAATCCCATTTCGTTGTAAAACGATCTAATGGTATTTACTATTTGTGTGCGTTTTATAAATGTGTCTTTTACTTTAGGATTCACTACCAAATCTGCATAACGTTGTCTAAAACGTTGCTCAGGATCTGTAAAAGCATCATATACATTACCTTCGGCATCGACTCTTGGTTGAGGTAATGGCTTTAAAGATTTACTTAAAATAGAAAAGTGTTTTACCATGATGGTTTTTTCGCCAACTTGAGTGGTAAACAATTCACCTTCAACACCTATAAAATCACCAATATCTAAAAGTTTTTTATAAACTTCGTTATACAAAGTTTTGTCTTCTCCAGGACAAATTTCATCACGATTAAAATAGACTTGAACACGTCCAGCACTATCCTGTAATTCAGCAAAAGAGGCTTTTCCTTGAATACGTCGCGACATTAATCTACCAGCAACAATTACTTTTTTTCCCTCAGCGAAATCTTGTTTTATCTGTTTTGACGTGTGATTTACAGGATATAAATTTGCTGGATAAGGATCGATGCCCAAAGCTCTAATATTTTTAAGCTTTTCGCGTCTTACTAATTCTTGTTCTGATAATTGCGACATGGTCTTTTTGCTATAATTGTAATTTAAACGCACAAAGATAAACAATTGATTTACGATTTACGATTTACAATTGTTGATTTATCAATTTTTTCATGGTTTGAAAAGGTTTAACGATTGAATCATAGTTGATTTAAATAGTCAACTTGTTTTTATTTAACATGAGTGCTTGCACTGAGCTTGTCGAAGTGTAACAAATAAGCGTTAATGACGTCAGATAAGTAATCTTCCCGAATTTTCGGGAATGACAATTTTAAAAGGTTTTCAAAACTTTAGTTTTGAAGATTTTCATCAATCATCAATTAAAATCAAATTAAATGAGTTTTTGGAGAGTTTTACTGGGCATCTTTTTTCCACCATTATCAGTTATAGATAAAGGTTGTGGATCTATTTTTATTGTCTTTCTGCTTTGGCTTTGCGGTTGGGTTCCAGGTGTTATTGCTGCCTTGGTTATTTTGAATAATCCAGAACGATAGGAATCTAAAGCATCATCAATTTTAATATTAAATGTCGTAATTTTGTAGTCTATGAATAAGAAAGTAGAACTACAAGACTTAGGATACAAAGACTATAAGCAAACTTGGGATTATCAAGAAAAGTTGTTTAAAGGTGTTCTTGACACCAAAATTAAAAACAGAAGAGAGGAAACAAACCTTGAAACAAAAAACTACTTTTTGTTTGTAGAGCATCCTCATGTGTACACTTTGGGTAAAAGTGGTGACATGAGTAATTTATTAGTTGATGAAAAACAACTAGCCGAAAAAGAAGCCACGTTTTATAAAGTGAATAGAGGAGGAGATATTACGTATCATGGTCCTGGACAAATTGTAGGTTATCCCATTTTGGATTTGGATAATTTTTTTACAGACATACATAAATACCTTCGTTTTTTAGAGGAAATGATTATTCTTACCCTTGACGAATATGGCTTAAAAGCCGAGCGAAGTCCAGGAGAAACAGGAGTTTGGTTGGACGTTGGAACACCATTTGCCCGCAAAATTTGTGCGATGGGAGTTCGCGCAAGTCGTTGGGTAACCATGCATGGATTTGCCTTAAATGTGAATGCCAATTTGGGTTATTTTGATTTGATGATTCCTTGTGGAATAAGAGGAAAAGCTGTAACGTCGTTAAATGTTGAACTTGGACAAAGTAAAATTGATGAAGCTGAAGTTAAAACAAAATTACTGAAACATTTTTCTCAACTTTTTGAGGCTGAGGTCTTAAAAAATCATCCTTCTGCATTAAAATACACCTTGTAAAAATGCATTTTCTTTTCCTCGTCGTAACCGCGTTCTAAATATTCGGCGGAAGCATCAGGTGCATCTACATCCAATTTTATTTGAATGTTTGTGTCTAGTTTTATTTCTGTTTTTATCTTTTGTTTTTGCTTTTTCAATACTACTTCAGAGACATCAAACTGATTTCTAATCACTATATTATGATCGCTTTCGTAGGTTTTTTTGTAATCTTCAAAAAGTTGGATATGGTCTTCCTTTTCTTCAAAAACATCTTCTTTAAAAGTTTCAATGTTCACTACTTCGTTTTCTTTAAAAAAGTCGACTGTTTTGGCTAAAAACACACTCTGTTCTTGCATTCCAAATTGTGGTTGCATGACTTCTTTAGAGAATTCCCTGCACATCTCAATGTAATTTTTGGTGTGTTGGTTGGCATCGTCTGGATACTTTATGTTTAAAAATTTTTTAATCCAATATTGTGCGTCATAGTTGTTGTTATCTATACTCAACACAATTTTGCCTTCGCCATCAGCAGCATTTAAAATAAGGCAGCCTTTATCTACTTTTTTGGTTGAGATACCTTTTTGTATAAACAAATCATAACTGTTGTTTTCTAAATAAGTTTGAAAAAAATGCGACTTGTTTTCTACTTTAAAAATACCAACAGCATCAGTGGTGTAATCTTCGTATTCTATATCGTGAAACAAACACACAATCACATCACCAGTTTTTATATGTACCGAATCGGATTGCTCAAACAAATGGGTTACGATGTGTTTTGAAATGTCTACAAAATCTGTATCGTCATTTAATAATTGCGTAGCGTAACTGTTTATTTCGTTGAGTGCCAAGTTGGAGTGATGGTTAAAACGGTAACTTTCTGCAACACTACCAAAAGGACGCAATAAATAAGGTAAGATGAGGTCGTAGCTGGCTTCATCAAAATCTATAGGTTGCTCAGAAAATGTGTTTTTGGTATTGTTTAATTTGTTGCCAACTTTATGTAAGATACATTTTGAAATGGAAGCTTTGGTGCGTTTAATCATGTGTAAAATTTAAGAGTGCAATACTACTAAATTTGGGAGGAATTTGGCAGCTTTAAAAATGGAATTTTTAGAAAGCTCGTTTAATTTTAATGATATCAACTTTTTTAATTGTTTATATCAGAAGTTAAACGAAGTTAGCTTTTTTTTGCTAGAAAAGCTATACGTATAGCTACGTAATTTTTACATAAATTAATTTAGATATTAAGGTTACTCTGGTTTCTTTTCCCATTTAATTGGGCTTACATCGTCGTGATTTAAAACACGAGTTTGGTTGCGTTTTATATTCATGATAAGTCCGCAAGCTGGATCAGGACATGTCACTTGTGAGTCGGTTTCCATCCAATCTGCTGGATGGTTTTTACGCTGTTTGGTTGGGAGCAATGGAATGGTAGATTGCAAAGCATAAAGGCAAAAATCACTTTGGTCTGGCAAAGATATTTTTCCGCCTTTTAAATAAAAAGTATCTCCAATTGTCATGTTACAAGTACAATGTCCATTAATTTGTTCTACCACAATTTCAAGGTCGTACAATTCAAATTGATCGTCGCGAAGTTTCGTTTTTTTATTCATCTGTGTGCTTTAATTTTTTATGTTTTCCGTAACCAAAAAAAATGGTCAATATAGCCATAACCAATAAGCTCCATGACATAAAATTAAACAATCCAACTTGCAATGGGCTTACTTGTGGTATGCCAAATTCTTGTCCTGTATTGGTCATGTTTGCCATTAAAATTACAGGAATAAAATAAGGCAATACAAACGGAAATGTGCAAGCAATCAGGCTCAATACATTGGCTCTTCTCATTTTTGGAATCTTAAATTTATCACCTGTTTTATTTGTAAAATCGGTAACCATTAATATGGCAACTATACTGTGTGTGGTGAGAAGTACTGCCATGCTCATAACCATAGAAATCCAACCTTCAGCATGTTTTTTTGTTTTGGTTCGTATAGCAGCAAAATCGACCAACTTGCTCATGAGTCCACTGGCTTTTAATGTTGCAACAAGTCCCATTAATAAAATAGTAAAAATGCTAAGACCAACAGCACGATTAATACCATCAATAACAAAGCTTTTGGCTACAAAGTTTTCCAGGTCTAACAAAATTAATTGTTCTATTGGCAACAAACCAGAAACTAGACCTAAAACGGTTCCGAACAATAATCCAAAAAGTAGGCCATGCATTAAATGCTTTCCTTTTAGAAAAAGATAAATGATGAGTGCAGGCACTAATAACATGATGAGTCCTTGCGGTTTTCCTGATAAAAGGTTGTCATTTGCGCTACTAGAATCGTTAAGCCAAATGGCTGTGATGGTATAACAAACCAATGACAACAATACTGCTGGAACAACGTATTTGATTCTGCTTTTTACAGTAGCTCCAATTTTTGCTTTTTGACTCAATGCGCTTGCAATGGTTGTATCAGAAATAGGTGCAATAAAATCGCCAAAAGCAGCACCTCCAATAATAGCACCAGCTAAGGTTGGTAAATGTGCACCTAAAATGCCACCAGTTGGATAGAGCAGTGGACTGCAAATTAGTATGGTTGCAAAACTTGAACCTGTAGATAAGGATACGATGCAACAAATAATAAAAGTAGCAATGACAAAGCCAATACCATTAAGACTGAATTGATCTGAAACCCAAATGAGAGCATCAACAAATCCAGTAAGTGTCATTAGTATTCCTATGATTGAGGCTAAAATCCAAGCCATAATCATAATCATTACTATTTTTTGAGACATGCCTGAAATAACAATTTCAGAGAACGCTGTTCGATCTTTAGCAAGTATTAATCCTATGCCAAGTGCCAATATTAAAATAGGCCAAAACCCTTTTTCATCAGGTGCTCCTGATAATGCAATGTAAACAACACCAATAAGGAACACGAAAAAAGGTAGCAATGCACCTAAAATTCCTCCATGAAATTCAAGGGAACGGTTGTTATCATCTTTTAAATCTAGTTCCAAAGGCTTTAGGTTTCGTTTAGGTTGTATTTCATAATAGATCCATGCTTTCCAGTTTTATCACGCTCCAATTCATAGAATGGACCTTTTGGTCCTTTGCTTCGTTTGGTTATTTCTGAAATAGTGTTCAAGTCGTTTTCATCCAACTTGAAATTGTCTAGTTTTTGCAGACTGTTTAGGTGCTTACTGTTTCTAGCTCCAACAATGACTCCTCCAACCATTGGTTTTTGCAGGATGTATTTGCTTGCAATCTCTGCAATACCAACCTCATGTTTATGTGCAATTTTGCGAAGCGTTTGAAGCAATTCTTGAAAAAGGTCATAGCCACCAAATTCATCAATAATTAAACGGTATTTTGTTAATGAACGGTTTTCTAAGGGTTGTTTTGGGTCAGGCATTCCCAAATAGCTATCGCTTAAAAATCCGCCAGCCACAGTCCCATAACACAAATACGGAATGTTGTTTTTTTGAGCTAAGGCTGTCATATTGGCTTCAACACGACGATCAAGCACTGAATACTGCACTTGATTGGTTGTGATTTCTACACCTGCATCGAGTATTTCTTGGATACGTTGTGTATCGAAATTGGTAACACCAATGTATTTTATCTTGCCACTTTTTTGTAATTCAGAAAGGTGAGCAGCAGTTTCTATATAGCGTGGAAATTGATAATCCCACCAGGAAAACTGAACTAGATCAAGCTGTTCTACTTGTAGTCGTTTAAGTGAACGATCAATGATGTTTACAACATCTTCTTTTTTTAAAGTTGCCAGCGTATTATAGTCTGGCACATATTTGGTATGCACTTGAATTGGAGGCAAATCGCCTGCTTGAAAGGCGTCTTGATATTTTTTTTTAAACTTGCCAATAAGAGTTTCAACTCCTGTATAAATATCAGCACAATCAAAAGTGGTAATGCCAGCTTTTACAAATTTATACATATCCTCAAGAGCCACATGTTCATCTATATAACCATGACCACCAGCGAGATGCCAACCACCTTTAATAACTTTCGAGATGCTGTAATCTGGATTAATTATTGTTCTTTCCATAGTTTAATTTGGTGATGTATTGGCAAAAATATCGTAGAATTCGTCAATTGGGATTGGACCAGATTTCATAATCGTATCCATAAAAAACTTTAAATCAAAGGCATTTCTGAGACGTTTTTTTTCTGATTTTAGTAATTCGGTGAATTGTTTACCTCCCAAAAAGTAAGACGTTAATTGCATAGGGGAATTTGTGATGCGTCCCCAAAGACTTTTTGCAAATTGAGGAGCGAGCAATGAGGTTTCCTCCGAGAATTTTAAAACTTGATCTTGACTCCATCCATTGCAATGCACTTGCACAGAAGTATACGCTCTATTGGCATTTTCAAGTCGTTTGCGTAAATGTGCTAAAAGCGTAAGCGGATTTTCTTTTTCCCATCCAGCATCGAGCAACACTTTTTCTGTAAAGGTGGCCCAACCTTCGGTGTAAATACCAAAAGGAAACAAAAGACGAATTGGGTGTGCTGTCTCTCTACTAATTTTAAGCTGCATGTAATGCCCTGGAAAAAGCTCATGAATGACAATCATTCGATTGAATGGCCTATTAAATGAAGCCCAAAAATCAATTTGCTCTTGTTTCGGAAGCGTTTCTGGAATAGACGGTAAATTGAGAGTCGTTACAGGATTTGGAGAAAAAGGAGGTGCACTTGCAACCCAACCTATTCTTGCCGCAGGACCAGCGCTTTCAGGCGCAGTTATAATGCGTAAGGTTTGGAGTTTTGGTAATGTAGCAATATCATTTTCTTCAATGAATTTTATAGCAGCATCTGATAATTGATTCCAGAATTGAAGATAATCTGCAGCATTTAATGGAGCGTCTTTTTCCATATCGTCAAGGGCTTTATCTATTTGTTGCTGATAAGTCTCAGGTAAAGGACTATTTGGATAGGCTGATTTTAAATAAGTTTTTGATACTTCTCCTAGTAAACCTCTGACGGTTTCTATTTCTTCCAAAGCTATTTTAGAAAGTTCTTCTGGAGTCAAATCACTATCTGTATACAGCTTCAATTGTCTGGCATATTCGTCACGACCAAGAAGCGTTTCGGATTGTTTTTTGTTGGCGCTTAATTCATTGTTCGCAAAGGATAGCAGTATTTCCAAACTATTGATTGCAGTAGCAAGATTGTCCTTGAAGTTTGCACATTTTGAAATTGATAATTCGCTTTCAAGGGTTGTGCTCAAATCATTTTTATACAACTCTACGATGGAGCTAAGTCTATTGATTCCGCGCTCTAAATCATCTTCTGCAACTACCTTTAGATTATTTTTAGCAGCATCACTAATCTTAGCTACTTGAACTAAGCGCTGGCAAATTAGACTGGATTTTTCAGATTTAATAAGATAATCTGCATTTAAGACCGGATCCAAGGCTTTTTTAATGGTATTTACATACAATGACAGTGTGCTTGTATGGAGTGAAAGTTTTTTCCACTGATCAATTTCTGATTGCACTTGAACTCGAAGAAGTCTTTCGTCGATTGAATTTATACTGTTTTCTTTTGATAGATCGAGCAAGACTTGCTCATTGAAGTTGAGCCACTTTAAAATGTTTTCTTCTGAGAAATCTTCAAATTGAAACACAGAGGCATGAATGCCATCTGACAAAGCTTTTGAAGGATAGAATTGTTTCCATTCATTAATATAAGTATCACTAAGGTTTTGAGACCATATTGTGGTACAGAACAACAAGGCAATAAGGGGAACTTTTTTAAATAAGGATGTCATTGTGGTTTTGTAAAAGATTGTGTTGTTAAATATAGCAATTAATGAAACAATTATGTTATTCGGTTTCGTTACTTTTTTTGTAGGAAGACTTTACTTTTATAAAATATAAACCACCAAAAACCCTAAATAACTTCCTAAAGCTGTACCCAATGTACCAACCAAAATGGCAGGTAAAACCAATTCTTTTCGATTAAAGGATTCAGCCAAAGCAATGGCTGTTGTACCACCACCAACATTGGCTTGACTTACAATGGCAATCATTTCCCAATCACGATATAGTAAACCTCCTAAAAGAATAGTAATGACACCATGTAATATCACAGCTAATCCTGCAAATAGCAACAAGGTAACACCAACTTCTTTCAACTCTGCTACAGCATTTAACTCACAATAGGCTCCAATAACTGCTAAGAAAATAAATACCAAATACAAACCTAAATTATGACTGCCTTTTAAATTAGCTACAAACTTGGTTTGTGCTAACAATATGCCAATAGTTGATAATGTAAGTATGGAAGGTAATTGTGGTAGAGCTTTTGCTATCAATTCTGAAATATAAAAAGCAGCAACACCTAAAAAGAGCAACCACATTAGTGAGATTAAATCGATAGCTTCATCTTCTGGATGTACTTCGTTTACAGTTTTAAATGTATTTGTTTGTTTTTTGTCTTTCCAGAAACGCCTTAAAATCATTGGGAAAGCTAATGTGGCAATAATCCAAAGTGTTGTGACTACATTATCAACAGCAATAGTTCCAGCATAGAGAACACCATTTTCTTGAAAGTTATACTCTAAAGCCACAGCATTAAAGTTAACGCTTCCTCCTGTGTATGTTCCTGTGAGCATGCCAGCAATAACTTTGGCGTCGTTTCCCAAAACAGATTCTGGAGACAATATAAACCACGATATAAGAATGCCTAAAGTAGTAGCAATAGAGCCAACTATGAATAAGCCAATCATAGGTAAACCTGCTTTTTTTATGGAGGTTAGATTAACATTGAGCAGTAAGTAAAAAATAGAAATAGGAGCGACGTAGTGAAAAATGCCACTGTACAACTCAATACTATTTGATGCTGTTGGAATGAGGTTTAAGTTAGCCAAAACGGCTGTAAATAATATAACTAACAAGGCTGCGCCAAATTGTTTTCCGAATTTGGTTTTGCCTGCATATGCAGCCAAAATGACCATAAGGCATAACATTGCCAATACATAAATAGGATTGCTAGTAAAGCTCATGTGGTTAGTTTTTACTGAGGTAAGTTAACAATTTTATCGCAACCTAAAATGTATTAAACTTCAAACGCCAAGACATAAATGCCTTGGCGCCGAAGATAAAGGGACTTGTCGATTTGGTTATCGTTAATGTTTTACAAATTCTACACGTCTATTTTGGGCTTTGCCATCTGCGGTTGCGTTGTCGCCAACTGGTTCGCTTTCACCTTTGCCTTCTGTGGTGAGTCTGTCTTCAGAAATTTTATAGACTTCAATTAGGGCTTGCTTTACAGCGTCTGCCCTGGCTTTGGACAATTTTAGGTTGGCATCGTCTGTACCATCAGCATCTGTGTGACCAATAATGTTTAATTTCATGTTTTCGTCTTGCATGAGCACTTGAGATATTTGGCGTATGATGCCATAGGATTGCGATTTAATATTGGCTGAACCAGAATCGAATAAAATACCATTGGTAGATACGCGACCTTCGGCCATTAATTGTCTCCTGAGATCTAAGCCACCTTCGGCAATTTTAAGATTTTGGATAAAAATTCTGTCCTCTCCATCTCTTAATCCATAAAGGTTAAATTTTAAGAAGCCAATTTTTTCTGGGTTATAAATAAACTGTGGAATATCGACATATTTTGTTTCATTAACCCAAAGCCTGAATCTTTTTTTATTTACAGCAATTGAAATATGAGGTTGGTTAATAACATCATTTCGGATATCTGCATTTAGTGCAGAATTAATTTTTCGTTCTGCTGTGTCTGTATTGGATACGTGTATACTAAACGCTCCATATTGTCCAAAAGGAATTGAGGCCTGTACTTTATTTTGGCTAGGTGCAAAACCGTTTTGATCTTCGATAGTGATATTTAACCTTGCTGTTGACGATGTTTGTTTTCCTAGACCTTGAGTAAAAAGATCAAATTCTATTGTGTATTCTTCTGGTAATTTGTCTGATATTAATGGTATGTACATGATGTTGTATCCAGCTTTCATTTCAAACCAATTGCCTTCTGCTTTACTTAGCTTTACAACTTCGCCTGTTCCGTTTGTGTTCCATTTGCTTGGGAAGTCGCCAATAAAGTCTTGTGAAAAATCGTCAAAATAAATAAGTTTATCTCCAGGTACGAAGTCAAACTTGCTGTAAACCTCTAATTTGTCTGATGCATTTTCATTTGCATCAATTGAGTCGTCATCATTTTGATTGTTTGAGTCGTCTATCATTTCCTCTTCTTCATCGTCATCGTCGTCATCTTCAACTTCGTCATCACTTTTTTCGCCGAATAGCAATTCTTTGGCAGTTTTCATGCTATACCTCAAAGCTTTTTGAGCCTTGTTGACCTGCAAGGTTGCTTTGCCTTTTTTAAGCATGCTTAAACCGTCTAAATCTGACAGGATATTTGGAGTGCTTTCAGTTAGCACAGTTACTTCTGCAAGTGCCTCTTCCAACACATCAATATCGTCATCGTCTAAAGGTGTTCCTGCTTTTGCATAACCATCGTATTTGTAAACTTTATCGTAAATGTCAAAAGATTCGCGTACAAAATTATCAATGTTTGTAGCTCCTACGCGACTGCTTGGTCGTTTAATTCGTTTGGTTTGTGCATCAATGTTAGTTGAAAACAAAAACATGAAAAGTAAAGCTACAGTAACTTTTGGTAATGAATTTATACTGATGAGTGCTTTCATAAATAAAAAATTTAATTAATAGCGATACGTTCAGTTAGTACATAGGATTTGGGCGAAACCAAAAATCTCAAAAAAGAGAATTAATGGGTTTTTAGCTAAAATATTAGGGAGAAATTCAAATGTAAAATTAAATGCTTAATTACCAAAGCATTGAATCAATTTTTTTGATAAATAATTATGGAGTTGCTATCACCAATGGCAACAAACTCTAAGTTACTGTCTTTATCAATATTTTTAAAATCGATAGCTGAATTGCCATATACTGGGAAATTATTTTGAATCTTTGCCAAGCTATCAAATAAATACACCTTTTTGGTTTGTAAGTCAGTGACACTCACGTAAATTTTATCATTGATGTAGAAGATGATAGGGTTTGTGTAATTGCCAAAATCAAGCTCGAAGGTATTTTGTTTAATGGTTAAATTGTTTTCTGATAGTGTAGCAATGGTTTTGCTTGTAGCAGTAACAGCGTGGTTTTTGTCAAGGTTAAGACTTTGTTTACTGACGCTACCTGAAGTGTTTACTTGAACCAAATCACCATTTCTATTGGTGGTTGTAAATAAGTCTTTGTAAAGATAAATATCGTTTTCAGAAAAATCAATGGATTCTTTAACATCAATTCTGGTTTGTCCTTGTCTATTTAATATTTTCATGGTATTGCCAGCTGCAAATACAATATAATCTTTATTGTTAATTCTAAAATGTTGTGGTTGGGTTTTGATTTCGGCAGCTTTTTGATATTTAAACCCATTAACACTTTTACCGCTTACATTGTACATAAGTAAGTCGTTACCTTGAGTGACTAGCAAACGATAATTTTTGTTGTTGTCATAGTCAAACACTGATAAGGGTTGTGTAATGTTGTCATTAAAATTTAAAGGGAATGGTCCAACATCATTGCCATTTCTATCAATTACGTACACACGATTTGGAGTGGCGAAGGCAAGTTGTAACCTTCCGTTTTTGTAAATATCAATTTGATTAATTTTACCAAGAATATTACCATTAAGGCGTTTTTTCCAGAGTATTTTTCCTTGGTTAGAAATCAAATATAAATTGTTGTTGATGTCTTGCACCACAATATCTTCCTGATTGTTGCGATAGTTGGTTACAAACTGCGGATTTGTAAGCACATCAGCATCAAGCGTAATGTTGAATTCTTCTGAAATGGTATTGGAAACTGCTCTGGATTTATTTTTATTAATGTTGATGTTTACATGCATGAAATCTTCATCTTGAACAAACTGAAAAGTAGAAAATTTATAATCACTTAAATTTATATTACTTGATTTAAGGTTGAAAATTTTTGAAGTGATATTCTCTAATTTATCAGAATCTGCAACGAGCAATAATGAAGATTCGTCACTAATATTTGAATAGCTATTTAAAAGGGCTTGATTTTTGCTAAGTGTGGCGCCATTTTGATAATTAGCGATAATGGTTTGCAAGTCAGATTCTGAATTGGCAAACACAAAGTAGTTATCCATATTGGCATAGAAACTCAATTCCACATCAGATAGTAAAGGGCAGAATATGGTTTTGAAAAACTGTGGAGAATTAAATTGTAAGATATTGATTTCTCTAAATGTAGATACAATATCTTGATGCTCTAACAAGCCATCTTTTGTGGTTGCAGGATCTAATGAGTTTGCAACAACCACTGGACTATTATTTAAATAAATTTCGCCAATTTCGTTGATTGAATGAAGCCAAAAATCGTTTAATGTTGAGTCTATTTTTTGGGTTGTATAGTGTTCTATGTTGGCTTTTAAAATGTCATAATTGTTAAACGTGAAACTTAAAAATCCTTTGCTATCGTTAGGAGCAATATTGGAAAGCGTGTTTTCTTGTGGAGTTGTTTTGTTGAAAATGTTTAGTAAATCAGTGGTGGTTGCATCAGAAATTGCAATACCATTTAAATTAAGTTCACCAGAAGTTACACTTGCATCCAACATAATTGAGTTTGCCATTGTTTTTTCATTAAACATGGCTTGTCCTAAACTGTCTGTACTTTTGTTATTTAGATATACTGAAAATGAAGCGTTAGTGCTTGTGGTTTGTGCGAGTTCATCAAAATCAGAATGCGGTTTTGGTTGAAGTTTATCAATAATGCTTTTTGAAGTAGAGGCTATGTAAATGCTATCAATCATCTTGTAGAAAAAAGAAGTTGAATCTATTTTGGTGCCACCAAACAAACTATCGTTATGCTTTGTAATTATGGATATTTCTTCGTCATTCTCAGCGTTGCTAAAACAGAGTAAAACTGGGTTAACTGTTTTTAGGTTTTTGAGTAGGTCTGTATCGAGTAAGCGTAATTGTTTGTTATAAGTTTTATTGAAAAAATCGTTGTTTTTTAAGTCGTTTTTAAAAGATTCAAGATCAGAAATTTTAAAAACAGTTGTCGTATTTTCAGGAATTAAATGAGAGAGTTTAGTGGTGTTTTTGGTATTGGAATTGCAGCCAATAAGCATTGAAAATAAAATAAATGCAACAAGTATTTTTTTCATTGAGGGTAAATAATAATCTCGTTTTGCAAAGGTATAATTAAAATTCAAAAGTCAATTGTTCAGGCAACAACTTAAAAGATTTTCTATGATATTTTGTGATGCCATATTTTTTAATGGCTTCACGATGCTCAACAGTTGGGTAGCCCTTGTTTTGAATCCAATTATACATTGGGAATTCTTCGTGAATTTTTTCCATATAAGCATCTCTGTAGGTTTTTGCCAAAACAGAAGCAGCAGCAATGTTTAGGTATTTTCCGTCGCCTTTAATAATGGTTTGATGAGGTATGGTTTTAAAAGGTTTGAATTTGTTGCCATCAACAGAAATGAATTCAACTTGAGTGTCTAGCTTTTCAATTGATTGATGCATTGCTAATATTGATGCGTTTAGAATATTAATCTCATCAATTTTTTCTTGAAACACATGTGCAACGCCAAAGCAAACAGCACCATTTTCAATAATTGGTTTTAAAGCATCACGTTTTTTGTGAGATAGTTGTTTTGAGTCGTTTAAAATTTTGTTCTTAAAATTTAAAGGTAGAATTACAGCAGCAGCAGTAACTGGACCAGCCAAACAACCACGACCAGCTTCGTCTGTGCCACACTCAAAATTAAATTCAGAATATTTTAACTTTAGCATTTAAATATTTACAAGTTTAAAGCGTTATGGTGTTTTCTTATTGCGTTTCTTTGGTAAAAAAACTAAATCCATAAGATATTTACTATTTTTGCCCAAGTTTTTTCAATTTAAGTCAACCCTTTTAGTCATATTCATGAATAGATTAATCATTTTATTTTGCTTTTTTGCTATTGGCGTTTTACAAGCTCAGGTGACTAATCCTATAAAATTGAATACAAAAGAGCTTAAAGATCCTATACGAGGAGACAGAAATGATACATTAAGTAATGTTGGTTCCAGAAGAAATACTTCAAATAGAAACATAAAAAATAAAGACGCAAAAATTACAGATTACAAAATCATATCTGTAGAAAATGATACGATTTTTGCTGATACTACGCTTACAATATATAAGGATTATAAATTTAATTATCTGAGAAAAGACTATTTTGACATACTTCCTTTTTCAAATATTGGACAAACATTTAACACCTTGAGCTATAATTTTAAAGATGAAAGTTTAATGCCAAAATTTGGAGCCAGAGCGCTGCATTTTAATTATAAAGAAATTAATGATATCTATTATTATTATGTGCCAACACCTTTTACAGAGTTAATGTATAAAACGGCTTTTGAACAAGGTCAGTTGTTAGAATCGATGTTTACTGTAAATACATCAAAGCAATTTAATTTTTCTGTTGGATACAAAGGATTGAGATCGTTGGGCAAGTATCAACACATACTAACTAGTACTGGGAACTTTTATTTCAGTACAAATTATAAAACTAAAAATAACAGATATAATTTAAGAGCGCATCTCTCAGCTCAAGATATATTAAATGAGCAAAATGGAGGTATACAAGATGATGACATTGTTAATTTTGAATCTGGAAACCCTGAATTTCTTGATCGCTCAGTTTTCGATCCAGCCTTTGAAAATGCCAATAGTGTTTTAAAGGGAAATAGATATTATATTGAACATGCTTATAATTTAATTCAGCAAAAAGATTCTATTTCACACAATATTTTAAGCATTGGAAACACATTTTCTTATGAAGATAAAGGTTATAAGTTTGAACAAACTACACAAAATGATTTCTTTGGAGATGCTTTTATTGCTGCTAGTATAAGAGACAAGGTGTCTTTGCAAGACATTTATATTGATGTAAATGCTAAGTACATTAATAATACAGTTGGTGTTCTAAAATTTAAAGCAGCTTATAATAAATATAACTATGGTTATAATAAGCTGGTGACTTTAAATTCTAATAATATAACAAACAGATTAAAAGGGAATGTATTCTCTGTTGGAGGTGAATACCAAAATAAAATTGGTGAGTTTCATGTTGAGGGTAAGTTTGGATTAAACATTTCTGGAGATTTTGATGGCAATTATTTGTCAGGTAGAGCAGGTTATAATGTAAATGAAGATTTTGAAATTAGTGCAGGAATCAATATCAATTCTAGAGCAGCTAACTATAACTTCTTATTATACCAAAGTGATTACATCAATTATAATTGGGAGAATGAATTTAGTAATGTTGAAACAAAACAACTCTCATTTAAATTAGAGTCTGATAAAATAGCAACCATGGAAGTTGATTATTCCACTATTAATAACTACACTTATTTTGGTCTCTCAGAAATAGACAGTTTGGTAAAGCCTTTTCAAACAGCCAGCACAATTAACTATTTCAGGGCAAAGCTTAGTAAAGAAATTAAATGGCGAAATTTTGCTTTAAACAATACTATAAGATATCAAAAAGTAGTCGATGGAGAAGGAGTGTTAAATATTCCAGAAATTGTAACAAAGAACACACTCTATTACTCCAATCACTTTTTTAAAAAAGCGTTGTTTTTGCAAACTGGAATTACATTCAATTATTTTACAGAATATAATATGAATGCTTATAATCCATTATTAGCAGAGTTTTATGTTCAGAATGAAACCAAGCTAGGAGGCTTTCCAAGATTAGACTTCTTTATTAATGCTAAAATACGCCAAACAAGAATTTTCTTTAAGGCAGAACACTTTAATTCAGCTTTTACAGGATATAATTACTATTCAGCACCTAACTATCCTTATAGAGATTTTGCCGTTCGCTTTGGTTTAGTGTGGAATTTCTTCTTGTAACTTATTGACAATAAGGGTACAT
>JAGQYS010000058.1 GCA_020435965.1 Flavobacteriaceae bacterium
TGTCGTTTGGTTTTATAGAGTATTCTTCGGCGTATTCCATAGCTAGTTGTAGTGGGGCATTTTTTACAAAAGGAGCTGCAAACCCATTTTTATATTCTGAAACTAAATTTGTTTTATCAAATTCTGAAATTTCAGGACTATATTTTGCTGACGTATGATGAGCATCTTCTAAAATACTTTCGCTTATGTGATTGATTGTATAATAATCTGTCGATTTAATATTCTCATAAGTGTTTCTTAGCACAGTAGTTGGCCTGCAAAAAAAACCTAACAATGGAGGGTTGGAGCCTATATGTGTAACAGAGCTAAACACAGCGACATTCTCAACGTTTTCTAAGGATTTGGTACCTAATAGATTGGCAGATTTATACCCAGAACAGCTGTTTATTAAGTTAATTCGGTAAATATGGTTAAGCTTATCAAGCGTTTCATTGTTAAAGTAGGTCATTTTAAGCTGTTAAAATTATTGATGGTAATGTCTTTAGCTTTCAAGTCAAACATTAAATTATACAAACCAAAAAAGGTTCTATTTATGTAAATAAAGTGCTTGGAGCCTCTGTTGCCATTCATTTTACGCAGTTCGGTGTTTTTGCTATATTTTTCTCCTAGTTCAGCAATTTTACCAAAAAACTCAGCATCCGAGAAATCAAACGTATCCACATGAAACGGTTGTGTAAACAAGCTCAACATTTCATGGAACATGTTAGAGAAAAATTCTAGTTCTTGGGCAGAATCATCAGGTCTTAAAATTTCAAGTTCAAACATTTTTTCTTGGAACACCTGAGGGTTGTCGATGTTCTCTTTTTTTGCTAATTCGAAATAAGGCACATAAAATTCTTCTGGAACAGCTTTCATGCAACCAAAATCTAAGGCGATTAATTTTCCATCATTCGAAACTAAAAAGTTCCCTGGATGAGGGTCGGCATGTACTTTTCGTAATTCATGCATTTGAAACATATAAAAATCCCAAAGAGCTTGCCCTAGTTTGTTAGAAAGCTCTTGATTGGTGTTATGTGCTGTAAATTCCGATAAGTGTTCACCTTGCATCCAATCCATGGTGATAATACGTTCAGATGATAAATCTTCATAGTACTCCGGAAATTCTAAGTTTGGAATATGTTTACAGGCTTCTGCAATGGCTTTGCTCTGGGCAACTTCTAAAACATAATTGGTTTCTTCGATTAATTTGTCTTCAACTTCTTTAAAATACTTATCAGAATCTTTTCCTTTTATGTTAAACATTTTAATGGCAATGGGTTTTACCAATGCCAAGTCTGAACTTATACTTTCTGCAACTCCTGGATATTGAATTTTCACAGCAAGTTGTTTTCCATCTTTATGGGCTCTGTGCACTTGACCAATGCTAGCAGCATTAACAGAAGTTGTATCGAAGGTGTCGAACAATTCATTAGGAAGCTTGCCAAAATACTTTTTAAATGTTTTTAGCACTAAAGGAGGCGATAAAGGAGGTACCGAAAATTGCGCAAGAGAAAATTTTTCTACGTAGGCTTGTGGTAAAATACTTTTTTCCATGCTTAACATTTGCGCTACTTTTAAAGCACTTCCTTTTAGGCTTTTTAAACCATCGTAAATATCTTCGGCATTGTTTTGGTTAAGACGCTCTTTAGCTTCTTCACTGGAGCTTACCAATTTATCGCCATAGTATTTTATATAGTTTACGCCTACTTTTGCACCAGTTTGTACTAATTTGGTGGCACGCTGGATTTTTGAGGTGGGTATGGTGTCAATGGTTTTCATTTAGCTTTTATGTATTTTTTCCTTATATAAAAACTTACCGAGATCTATGATGCTTTTTAAGGGTTTGGTGTCTATTAAATCAAAGCTGGTGTTCACGGATTTTTCTATGAAAATATCTGTTTTTTCGAATGAAGGCGAAGTGTCTTCCAACCAAAATTTTATAGTAACCAATAGTTGTATCCAGGCAGATTCTTTTAAGGTTTTATGTTGTACCTTTTCTAAGGTTTCTTGTTTTAATTCAAGCAAAGGAATTTCAAGAGAATCTACATAATGTGCAAAACCCTGTTTAAGTTTTTGGAGTGATTGTAGTTTTTTTAAACGGTCTTTACCGTGCTCTAATGCGTAAAATACATAACTTCTATTGGCAGTGAGTATTTCAAAAAAAGTATAATAAAAGCTTAGTAATTTATTGCGTGCATCAAAAGATTCATAGTCATTACTTTTTTCTAAGACAGTATGTGTATTATCCAAAAAAGCTTTAAAAATAGATTGTTCTAAAGCTTCAAAATTGCCAAAGTACTTGTAAAACTGTGCTTCCTCAAAGTTGTTAGCTTTAGCAAAACTATGCACTGATTTAGGTTGCGTATTGTGTTCTAAAATATGTTCCATATAAAATGAAATCATATCTGAACTTGTGATTGTTTTCTTTTTTGCCATCATTTATGTATTATAAATCAAAGATACAAAATGTTTAATATTAAATTAGAAACATTAAACAATATTTAACATGATGGAAGCTTTTTTATATCAAATATTTGTATTTCTTGATTACTTGTTGCGATACGTTTGATTTCGTAAATTAGCGTCCAGAAAAAATTAACACTTAAACAAAACAACAATGAAAAAATTATTATTGGTAATGTTTGCATTAACAATGTCATTTACTGTAAATGCACAAATACAAACACCAGCACCTAGTCCAGCATCTAAGTTAGAACAGAAAGTTGGGTTAACAGATGTTACTATTGAATATTCTCGTCCTTCAATGAGAGGAAGAACCATTTTTGGAGATTTAGTGCCTTTCGGAAAAGTTTGGAGAACTGGTGCAAATGCCAGAACAAAAGTAACGTTTAGTGATAATGTTACTGTTGGAGGAACTGAATTAAAGGCTGGATCGTATGCTATTTTCACAATTCCACAAAAAGCTAAATGGGAAATTATATTTTATACAGAGCACCAAGGTGGTGGAGCTCCTCAGCAGTTAGATGAGACTAAAGTAGCTGCACGTATTGCTTCAGACGTTTATCCAATGGAAATGGATATACAATCATTTACAATTACTGTAGATGATATCACTAACAGTTCTGCAGTGATAGGTTTGCTTTGGGAAAAAACTTATGTTCCAATTCCATTTGAAGTACCAACAGATAAGGCCGTTATGGCTTCAATTGAATCTGCTTTAGCAGGTCCATCTGCTAACGATTATTATAATGCTGCTGCTTATTATTTAAGTGAAGGCAAAGATGCAAAAAAAGCCAAAGAATGGATAGACAAAGCTATGAGTATGATTGAAAAACCTGCGTTTTGGCAGTTAAGACAACAATCGTTGATTTATGCTGCTGCTGGAGATAAAAAAGGTGCTATAGATTTAGCTAAAAAATCATTAGCTGCTGCTGAAGCTGCAGGAAATGCTGATTATATAAAAATGAATAAAGATTCTCTTGCTGAGTGGCAGAAGTAATACTTTGAAATTGAAATAAAAAAGCGAGCTGTACAGCTCGCTTTTTTAATCTAATTTTTCTGGTCCTTTAGATAAATTGTTTATTCTCCAATGTTCATCTTGTATAGATTTATAATTTATTTCAAAATATAGTCCTTTAGCTATCAATTCTTCCAAAGTAACTTTATAAAGCTTATATTCTTTTTCAGTAAAAACAGTAAGTATGTTATACTTTGTGCCTGCAGGAATTGCCATGCCTTTATCTAAAGTAGAATATGAAATTGCTTTAATGCTGTCTAAAATAGGTTTTTTTGCTTTTAAATATTTTAAAAATTCGTTGTCGTAATCGCTTAAGTCTTCATTTTTTCCTTGGTAGCTCAATACTACATTTTCAATAATTGCTGGACCTACACCATAATTATCTAAAGTAATGGCAAAAGTGTTAGTTGCAGAATTATCTGAAGTTGAAATTGATAAATAGGGTAGAATAGACAAGTAGTTTTGGTTACTCATTAAGTTGGTCTGATAAATAAAAATGACTAATGTTATAAAGCTGATGCTCATTGCTGAGATACCGAGTATTTTGTCACTATTCCATTTTATTTTTTTTACCATTTTGTATTAAAATTTAATGATACAATTTAGTAATTATTGTAGAAGCTAAAAATTACTGGCTTATATTTTTAATAGCTTTGAAAAAATGATGTTTTATTACAATTTACAATTCGTACAATTAAATCAACATTTCAGAGGCTTAAACTTTGATTGGCAGTATTAATTTCTGAGTTTTGAATTAGAAATTAAATTAGATATTTATCATTAATAATGAAAAACACTAGACAAATACTAAGAATACTATTTATTGCTGTTAGTATAGGTTCTTTGTTCTTTGTACCTTGGATTTTGGTGAAGGCTTGGGTTTTACCTTTACCTGATACAGTACAGGAGCAAGTGGACGAAGCAATAGGTCATGGCTTTGATGGTATGATTGTTTATGTAGACGAAACAGGAAAACCACCAGCATTTTACTCAAGTGGATGGAATGATAGAGAAAGGAAAATACCAGCTAACCCAAAATCATTATTCAAAATAGCTAGTATTAGCAAATTATATGTTGCTGTTTCGGTTACTAAACTAGTCAAAGACAAGCGTATGTCTTTAGATGAAAAGCTCTCTGATTATTTTCCAGAACTTGTTGGTAGAATTGAAAATGCAGACAAAATAACTTTACGAATGATGGTTCAACATCGTAGTGGTATTCCAAATTTTACCGATAATCCTGCTTATTGGGAAAACGAACAAGAAAATGGTAAAAAAGCCCTTGAGTTTGCCCTCGATTTGCCAGCAAGTTTTGAACCTGATAAAGGTTATGAGTATTCAAATACAAACTATTTATTGCTTCGCAATATTCTCGATAAAGTGTTGGGCTATAATCATCATGAGTATATAAGAGAGAACATATTGATTCCACTAAAACTCAACAATACGTATTTTTCTCTTAACGAGGTTGATCTTGATAATGTAATGAGTGGATATTATGTTGGATATGATGAAGATTTTAAAGAAAGGGATTACGGAATGTTAGCTACAGCTGAGGATGTCGGGATTTTTTTACGTGCCTTAAATGATGGCTCTGTTTTTAATGAAGGAGAACAAGAAATATATCCTTACAAATACAACCATGGAGGTTTGGTTGTTGGCTACCAAAGTCTTGCTGAGTATCATGAAGATATTGATGCTGTTGTTGTTCAGTTTATAAATACAACTGACTTTGAAGGTTACGAATGGAATTTATCAGAGATAGTAATAAATAGAATAGTGAAAATAATAAGGAACAATAAAGCACTTTAGCTAAAAACAGAAATAAAAAAAGTGAGCTATTCTGCTCGCTTTTTTATTTCTTTCTATTTCTTCTATTATAATTTTTATCACCTCTGGTTTTAGGTTTCTTGTACTTTTTAGCAATCTTAAATTTATACGAACCTCCTAAGTTTTCCTTTTTGTTTTTGTCTTTCTTTTCATGAAAAGCTGATCCAGCATCTTCATCAGACTTTCTTTTTGTTGGATTGTAATGCTCTTTACGTTGTGGTCGCTCTTCTTCAATAAGCTCTGTAGAAATTTCAACGGTTTTTGGTAGTTCAGTTATAGTAATTTTCATCTGCATTAAGCCTTCAATAGTTTCTATATGTTCTTGCTCTGCTTCTGTACTAAAAACAATGGCATGACCTTGTTTTTCGGCACGACCTGTTCTACCAATTCTGTGCATGTAATTTTCCGGATATTCAGGAGTGTCAAAATTAATCACATGCGAAATATTATCAATATCCAAACCACGAGCCATAACATCTGTTGCAATAAGAATTCGATTTTCTCCAGCTTCAAACTGCGAAATACTTCGCAATCTGTAATTCTGGGTTTTGTTGGAGTGTATCACACAAGATTCACCATAAAACGATTCTTCCATTTGCTCAAACAAACGGTCTGCCATGCGTTTGTAAGCCACAAAAATCAAGACTTTATTATACGTTTCTTTATCACTTAATAATTGATTCAGTAAGTTAACTTTAGTGTAAAAGTTAGGAACGTTGTAGCGTTCTTGCGAAATGTTTTCTAAAGGAGTTCCAGATACTGCAATAGAAATGCGTTCAGGATTAATAAAAAAAGAATTTATTAACTGATCCACATCTTTTGTCATCGTTGCCGAAAACATAATGTTTTGCCTGCGCTCAGGTAACAAATGAAAAATATTAAGGAGTTGGTGTCTAAAACCAAGGTCTAACATCACATCCACTTCGTCTATTACCAATTTCTGAATGGATTTTAGTTGCAGTACATATGTCAAAGCTAAATCGTACAAACGTCCAGGAGTGGCAACTAATATATCCAAACCCTCAGCAATGGCTTGTTTTTGAGTATTGATATTGGTGCCTCCATACACACCAAGGATTCTAACGTTAGTGTATTTGGCCATTTTTTCAAACTCTTCAACCACTTGAACTACCAATTCTCGCGTTGGAACAAGAACTAAAACTCTAGGATTATCTTGAGTGCTAAAAGGTAAAGTTTTTAATATAGGCAAAGCATAGGCAAAGGTTTTTCCTGTTCCTGTTTGCGCTATACCAACCACATCTTTTCCAGCACTGATTACATTAAACGATTGCTCCTGAATGGGAGTTGGTCGCTCAAAGCCTAAATCGGCAATGGCATTACGTAGTGGAGTTGTTAAGTTTAAACCTGAAAATGTCACGCTAAAAAATTAAGGCACAAAGGTAAGGTATTCTGTATTAACGTCCTTATTTATTATAACTTTGCAAACTTATAATTAAATGCATTTTAAAATTGCGTACCAAACAAATTCATCACATTTCAAATCCTGAAGAATTTAAGCAGCAGTTATTGTTGTGGAGTCAGCAATTTGATGCTGTGGTTTGGTTGGATTCGAATAATTACAGGCATCATCAGTTGCAATATGACGCTATTTTGGCTGTGGATGAATTTACGAGCATTCAAATCGATTATGAAAATGCTTTTGATAAGCTAAAAGAATACCAAAAAATTACTAACGATTGGATTTTCGGCTATTTAACTTACGATTTAAAAAATGATGTTGAAGCTTTAAGCTCAGCAAATTTTGATGGTTTAGGTTTTCCTGATTTGTACTTTTTTCAACCTCAAAAGTTATTTCTACTAAAAGGAAATAGCCTTGAGATACATTATTTAAAAATGGTTGATGATGAGTTTGAAGCTGATTTAAAAGCTATTCAAAAATGTCACCTTGAGCATTACCGAAGACAAAATATATTTTGTTTGAAGGTAGCTAGTGAAACTAGTCGAAAGGTCTCTGACTTGCCCATAAAAATCCACCTCAGAATCCATAAAGATGAATATTTTGAAAAAGTAAACACCATGCTTAATCACATTCACAGAGGTGATATCTACGAAGCTAATTTTTGTCAAGAGTTCTATGCTGATGAAACTCAGATAAATCCTTTGGAGACCTATAATAAGTTAAATCGTATTTCAAAACCTCCTTTTGCGACGTTTTTTAAAATGAACGATAAATATTTGCTCTCAGCTTCGCCAGAACGTTACATAAAGAAAGAAGGGCAAACCATTACTTCGCAACCCATTAAAGGTACAGCTAAACGTTCGGAAAATGCTGATGAAGATGCAAAACTAAAAGCAGCATTAGAACGAGACATCAAGGAACGTAGCGAAAATGTAATGATTGTTGACTTGGTAAGAAATGATTTGTCTAAAACAGCGATTAACGGTAGTGTTAAGGTTAAAGAATTGTGTAAAGTATATACCTTTAACCAAGTACATCAAATGATTTCAACTATTCAGAGTAAAGTAAGTTCTGATATTTCACCAATAGATATTTTAAAAACAACCTTTCCAATGGGAAGCATGACAGGTGCTCCGAAAATTTCAGCCATGAAAATTATTGAAGAGCTTGAAGAAACTAAACGTGGTTTATACTCAGGTGCTGTTGGCTATTTTACTCCTGAAGGCGATTTCGATTTTAATGTCGTTATAAGAAGTATCCTTTATAATGAAACTAACCAATATGTGTCTTATTCCGTTGGTGGCGCTATTACAGCAAAAAGCGATCCTTTAAAAGAATATGAAGAATGCTTGATTAAAGCCAAAGCCATGCGAGAAGTTTTAGAAAATTAGCATAAATTTGAAGATGCTCAAAAAATTTGAACAACATATAAACCAAAACTTCCCATTTTTAAAAGAAAGCAAGATTCTACTTGCCATTTCTGGAGGAATTGATAGTGTTGTGCTGGCTTATTTATGTAAAGAAATCAATCTAAATATAGCTTTGGCGCATTGTAATTTTAACCTTAGAGGCAAAGAGAGTGATGCTGACGAAGAGTTTGTTTTAGAACTTGCTAGAAATTGGAATCTTGAGGTTTTTATTGAAAATTTCAACACCAAGCAATTTGCCATTGATAAAAAGATGAGCACTCAAGTTGCAGCAAGAACCTTGCGTTATTTTTGGTTTGATGAAATGGCTTCGCAATTAGGATATCAATACATTTTAACAGCTCATCATGCAGATGATAATTTTGAGACCTTTTTAATTAACCTATCCAGAGGCACAGGATTGGATGGTTTGTTAGGTATTCCTGAAATAAACGAAAATATTGTAAGACCCTTGCTTCCTTTTAAACGAGAAGACATTGAAAAGTTTGCCAAACGGAAAAAGCTCAAGTGGAGAGAAGATAGCAGTAATTCTTCAACAAAATATTTGCGTAATAAGTTGAGACATGATGTGATTCCTATCCTAAAAGGAATCAATCCGAAACTGCTTCAAAATTTCGAAAAAACTCAACAATACTTAAACGATATAAAAGATATAGTTGATGATAGAGTAGATGAAGTAGCAAAGAAAGTAGTTGGCAAAACCAATAATAATGGCATTGCTTTTAATATTAATGAACTGCAACAACTAAACAATACACGAGCTTACCTTTATGAATTGCTTAATGGTTATGGTTTTTCGCAATGGGAAGATATTATGGATTTGTTAACTACACAGCCAGGAAAGCAAGTGTTTTCAAACACACATCGTTTGTTGAAAGATCGCGACTATTTAATTTTATCTGAGATTAAGGAGCAACCTAACGAAACCATTAAAATTACCGAATCACAATCATTGGTTTTGGCGCCATTTGGTCAATTATTATTAGAAGAAGTTGAAAGTATTAAAGAGACTGCAAAACATGTTGCATATGTTGATAAAACGCTTTTAAAATATCCATTAATTTTGAGGCGATGGCAAGAAGGCGACTATTTTTACCCTTCAGGAATGACAGGAAAAAAGAAGTTGAGTAAATTTTTTAAAGATGAAAAAATGTCACTTTTAGACAAGGAAAATGTTTGGTTGTTATGCTCAGAAAATGAGGTTTTTTGGATTTTAAATTATAGAACAGACAATAGATTTATGGTTACAGAAAAAACCAAAAACATATTAAAAATTGAAATAAAACAATGATAGTTCAGGGAAACATAGTAGACATAAAAAACCGTCGTATTTACAAAGGTGAAATCGTACATGAACACGGAAAAATTGTCTCTATTACAGCAAAAGACAATGACGAAGACACGTACATACTTCCAGGTTTTGTTGATGCACATATACACATAGAAAGTTCTATGTTGGTCCCTAGTGAATTTATGCGATTTGCCATCAAACATGGAACTGTTGCAACAGTTTCTGATCCTCACGAAATCGCTAATGTGTTAGGTGTTGAAGGCGTTGAATTTATGATTGAAAACGGAAAACGAACACCTTTCAAGTTTCATTTTGGTGCACCTTCTTGCGTGCCTGCAACGAGCTTTGAGTCAGCAGGAGCAGTGATTGATTCTGAGGATATTAAAAAACTCCTAGCTAACGACGATGTTAAGTATTTAGCAGAAATGATGAATTATCCAGGTGTGATTTATGATGACAAAGACGTCATGAAAAAAATTGCTTGGGCCAAACATTACAACAAACCAGTTGATGGTCATGCTCCTGGTTTAACTGGAAATGATTTAACCAAATATATCAATGCTGGAATTTCAACAGACCATGAGTGTTTTACCTATGATGAAGGCTTGGAGAAATTGCAAAAAGGAATGAAAGTGCTCATTCGCGAAGGTAGTGCAGCCAAAAATTTTGAAGCTCTTATTGATTTGCTTCCAGAACATTACGAAAACATGATGTTTTGCAGCGATGATAAGCATCCTGATGATTTATTAGCAGATCACATTAATAAGCTTTGTGCTCGTGCAGTAGCAAAAGGCATGGATGTGTTTAAAGTGTTACAAGTCGCTTGTATAAACCCTGTTGAGCATTACAATCTAGATGTTGGTCAGCTTAACGTTGGTGATGCAGCCGATTTTATTGAGGTAGAAGATTTAGTCAACTTTAAAACCGTAAGCACTTACATTAATGGACACCGATTGTTTCATCTTGGCGCAACTTTCATAAGGCCTATAGAATTTGATATCCTGAATAATTTTAAGACATCTAAAAAGAAGGTTTCAGATTTTAAATGTGAATCATCCACTCAAAGAATAAGGGTTATTGAAGCTTTAGAAGGACAATTAGTCACTAACGAATTGATTGAAAATGCTACAATAATAAATGGAAATTTAGTTTCAAATACTGAAAAGGACATTTTAAAAATTGTTTTGGTTAATCGCTATCAAAATCAAAAACCTGCCATTGCATTTATTAAAAACTTTGGTTTAAAAGAAGGCGCTATTGCCTCATCAGTTGGTCATGATTCACACAATATTATTGCAGTAGGTGTGTCTGATGAAGCCATTTGTAAAGCAGTCAATTTAGTAATTAAACATAAAGGTGGTGTTTGTGCAGTTTCAAATTCAGAAGAAAAAATATTATCTCTTCCAGTGGCAGGAATTATGAGTGACAGAGATGGAAAAACGGTTGGCGAACAATATGCAGAGCTTGATAAAATGGCAAAACAAATGGGAAGTACTTTAAATGCTCCTTACATGACTTTATCGTTCATGGCACTTTTGGTGATTCCTTCTTTGAAATTAAGTGATAAAGGACTATTTGATGGCAATGAATTTAAGTTTACATCTTTGGAAGTTAATTAATTTATGCCAATAGTAAATTCTACTTATAAAGCACCTTACTTTTTTAAAAACGGATTTATCTCTACAGTATATTCAGGTCTTGTCAGGCGTATAAACCTTAAGCAAGAGCGAGAACGAATTACACTAAGTGATGGTGATTTTATTGACCTAGATTGGAGTTTTTCAAAAGAAAATAATAGCAAAGTTATAGTCCTGCTTCATGGATTAGAAGGTAATGGTCAACGACCATATATGTTAGGGCCAGCAAAACTATTTAATGAAAATGGAGTAGATGCAGTTTGTGTAAATTTTAGAGGTTGTAGTGGTGAGCCTAATTTAAAATACAGAAGCTATCATTCAGGAGCAACAGAAGATTTGGTTGATATTTTCCATCACTTAATTAACACAAAACAATATGCTGAAATTTATGTTCATGGTATTAGTTTAGGAGGCAATATGATTTTAAAATATTTGGGAGAAAGAAACAAAGTGCCATCACAAATTAAGGGAGTTGTGGCAGTTTCTGTACCTTGTGATTTAAATGGGTCATGTGAAGAACTACATGCTTTTAAAAATATTCTATATCACGATAACTTTAAAAGACACTTGGTTGACAGATTAAAATTAAAACAAATCCAACATGTTGATAAATTGAGTGTTAAGGATATTAATTCAATTAAAACTTTAAAAGATTTTGATGACGTTTATACCTCAAGAGCTCATAGCTTTAAAAATGCTGAGGATTATTATGAGCAGTGTAGTAGCTTGCAATTTCTTCAAAATATAAAAATTCCAACGTTAATTATTAATGCTTTAAATGACTCTTTCTTATCTCCAGAATGTTATCCAGTTAAAGAAGCAAAACATAATGAAAATCTTTTTTTAGAAATGCCTAATCATGGAGGACATGTTGGTTTTGTTAAGTTTAAAGGTTTTTATTACAATGAAACACGTGCTTTAGATTTTTTATTAAAAGATAATAAATGACCATTCACCAAATATTTAAGAGGTAAACCATTATCGAGATTAACTGAAATACCATAAATATTTTTCAACTTCACTTCATGATTGTTAGGCACAATAGTTTTTGGGTTTGTTAAAATGTTAAACTCATTTCAACAGTATAAACCATATCAAGAGTTTGTCTATATTTAAAGAATTAACCAACCAACCTGATGAAATACTTTCTTTGCATTGCCTTATTTTTTAGCTGCTTTCAGCTATTTTCACAAAACCAAAATCAAGTTACTGTAGCTTTTTCAGATGTTAGTATTCCTGAAGCCATTAATAAAATAGAAAGTGCATCAAGCTTAAAATTTTATTATCTAAATGAATGGTTTGGCAATGAACGTGTAAGTGGAAACTACACCAACCAATCTATTGAGAGTATTTTAAATGATGTATTTAAAAACACAGTTATTAATTTTTTCATTTACAAAGGCAAAAGTGTTATCCTAACTAAAAATAATGTTATTTATGACACTTTATCAAATGCCTTTTTTGATGTTATTCCAGAGAATGAAAGAGATAGAGAGATAGAGGTTCAAGACGAAGATAAAGTAGTTTCAAATCCTGTTTTTTATAAAGCAGAAGAGGTTGTGACAGTTAAAGAAACAGACACCATAACTCCAGTGAAAATTGGAAAGGAAGAAAAAACTCCAACTCAAGAAAAGTATAATCTTACAGGTTTTATAAGAAATGACAAAGGAGAACCACTGTCAAACATTTCGGTTTCCGTTCAAGGTAAAGATATTGGTACAACTACAGATAATAATGGTTTTTATTCACTTGAATTAAACACTGGAACATACACCATTGTAACCAGTTCATTAAGCACAAAACGAGCTAGAAAACGTGTGGTTTTATACAATGATGGTGTGTTGAACTTTAATCTGGAAGAAAGCTTTGAAACCCTTGATGAAGTCCTTATTGAAGCGGAAGTTGATAAAAATGTAAGAGAAACCATAACAGGTTTGACCAAAATTGATGTAGAGGAAATTAAGAACATTCCATTGGTACTTGGGGAACGAGATATCTTAAAAGTAGCAACTACTTTGCCTGGAATTGCTGTAGCTGGAGAAGGCTCAAACGGTTACAATGTAAGAGGCGGAAAAACAGACCAAAACCTCATTTTACTGGATGATGCAGCTATTTACAATCCTTCACATTTATTCGGAATTTTCTCAGCCATCAACCCATTTACAACAGGAGAAGTAAACATATACAAAGGTAATTTACCGTCTGAGTATGGTGGTCGCTTGTCATCTGTGTTTGATATCAGCTCTAAAGATGCTAATACCAAAGAATTTGCTGGAGAAGTTTCAGTTGGCCCTGTAACTGGTAATGTTACTTTAGAATTGCCTGTGGTAAAAGACAAAGCTGGAATCATGGTAGGAGGAAGAGCTGCCTATGCTGGCTGGATTTTACGTTCGCTTGATGAAGAACAACTTAAAAACAGCGAAGCCTCCTTTTATGATGTGATTCTTAAATACAATCACAAACTAAGTGAAAAAGATGATTTCAGAACGTCAGCTTATTACAGTAGTGATAGGTTCAGCATAACTTCAGATTCTATTTATGGCTATAGCAATAGGCTGTTTTCAGTTGGTTGGGAACATGAAATTAACGCAAAGCACGATTATCAAGTGACACTTTCAAATAGTGAGTATAAATTTGACATTGAATATGATGGTGATTTTACCAATGATTTCGATTTAAATTATAAAAACACTGAAACCGAATTAAAACTGAAATTCAATTACAAGCATGATGATGAAAAACGTTTTAACTATGGTATTTCAGCAAAGCTTTACGGTATCGAGCCAGGAGAAGTAAATCCTCTAGGTCCAGAATCAGTTATTGAAGCTAAAAAAGTTGAAAAAGAAAAAGGATTGGAAACCGCTTTATTTGTTTCAAGTGATATAGAACTCAGCGAAAAATTTGCCATTGATGCTGGATTGCGCTATTCGTTTTATTCGTTCTTAGGAAGTGCAACACAGCGAACCTATACAGCAGGTTTGCCAAAAAGTGATGCCACATTAGAGGAAACCTTGACCTTTGGGAACAATGAATTTATTAAAACGTATGGAGGGTTGGAAGCACGCCTTTCTGCAAGGTACTTTTTAGCCGAAGATTTTTCAGTTAAAGGAAGCTACAACAACACCTTTCAATACATACATACCTTGTCAACAAACACAACAGTATCTCCAACGGATACTTGGAAATTATCTGATATGAATATAAAGCCACAAAAAGCTCAGCAATTTGCTTTAGGCTTTTATAAAAATTTTCAAGACAATATGTATGAGTTTAGTTTAGAAGGCTATTACAAAACCTATAACGATATTTTAGATTACAAAGTTGGTGCACAATTATTGTTGAATGAACGCTTAGAAACCGAAGTGCTGCAAGGCGAGGGAAGAGCTTATGGTATTGAGTTTTTAATAAAGAAAAACAAAGGTGTTTTTAATGGTTGGCTAGGTTATACTTACTCTAAATCTGAAGTAAAATTGGATAGCCAATTTGCCGAAGAACGTGTTAATGGAGGCGATTACTTTCCAGCTAATTACGACAAGCCACATGATTTTAGTGTAGTGGCAAACTATAAATTAACCAGGCGTTTTAGTTTTTCGGGAAACTTTGCCTATCAAACAGGTCGTCCAGTTACGTATCCTGTTGGTACTTATGTTTTTAATGGAGCGGAATATGTCTTGTATAGTGATAGAAACAAATTCAGAATACCAGATTATTACAGGTTGGATATCGGGTTTAACTACGAAGGCAACCATAAAATAAAGAAGTTTGCACATAGTTTCTGGAACATTTCCATTTACAATGTATTAGGAAGAAACAATCCTTACTCTGTGTACTTTGTAACCGAAGATGGACAAGTAAAAGCCTACCAAAGTTCTATTTTTTCAATCCCAATACCTACAATCACATATAATTTTAAATTTTAATGCATCAAATTTTGAAACAAGAAATCAAATACATTATAGGAATCCTTTTAATAGCTCTCTTTGCAGCAAGCTGCGTTGAAGAAATCCCATTGCAAACAGAAAGCTTTGAAAGTGTTTTGGTAATAGAAGCAACCATAACCAACGAAACTAAACAACAAGAGGTTTTGCTCTCTCGTTCTTATATGTTTGATAGTATTCCTGTTAAAGAAACCAACGCTACAGTAAAGGTCACAGATGATGCCATGAATACCTACACGTTTACAGAAGCTGAACCTGGAATCTATAAGTCCCAAATAGCTTTTGCAGCACAGTCAAATCGTAATTATAATTTATCTGTTGTTACTTCAAATGGTCAAGAGTATGGTTCTAGTCAAATGCAATTAACGCAACCAACAGTTATAGATAATTTATACGTTGAAAGAGATTTTAACGAAAATGGCATTGAAGGCGTTTCGGTGTATGTAGATAGTTATGACCCAACAGGGAATTCAAAATATTACAGGCACGAATATGAAGAGACTTATAAAATAATTGCACCATTTTATTCACCGTTTGAGATGATATCCAATGATGTGGAATTTCCAATTTTAGTAGAAGACCAACCAACTTTTCAATCTATTCAAGAAATGGTAGATTTTGTTGTTACCACCCAGTTAAGACCAGAACAAGAGCGTATTTGTTATAAAACAATAAAATCAAACGAAATAATTACAACAAACTCTGTAGAGTTCCTAGAAGACAGATTGGATAAATACAGAGTTAGGTTTATTGGCAGGAACAATACTGAAATCATGCACAGATACAGTATTTTGGTTAGGCAATATGTGCAATCACTTGAAGCACATACGTTTTACGAAACCTTGAAAACGCAATCCATTTCAGAAAGCGTATTTTCAGAAACGCAACCAGGTTTTTTGCAAGGCAATGTATTTTCGGTAAATGATAGCAACCAAAAGGTTATTGGCTTTTTTGAAGTGTCTTCTTTTGATGCCAAAAGAGTGTTTTTCAATTTCGTTGATTTATTTCCAGGGGAAGAATTGCCACCTTACTTTATTACATGTGATGATTTTGTAGAACCAGCACCAATAGCTGTAGATATGTTGTCAGGTATTTGGAATAGCTCTCCTTTAGCAGATGCTGTTAAATATAGAGGTTATCAATATTTTGACGATCAAGGTGAACTTTACCCTTATAGGCTTGTGGTGAATATATGTGGAGACTGTACCTTTCTTGGCGATAATGAAGAACCTGATTTTTGGGTAGATTAAAAAAATAAATTTTGAAGATTAATTCAACATATCTAATTAAAGGCTTTGTCATAATATTTATGATGATGACTAGCTGCGTTGAAGAAATCCCTTTAGAGACCGAAAGTTTTGAAAGTATTCTCATTGTTGAAGCCACCATTACAAATGAAAATAAACAACAGGAAATCTTATTATCACGTTCCTTTATGTTTGATAGCATTCCAGTTCAAGAATCCAACGCTACAGTAAAGGTCACAGATGATGCCATGAATACATACACTTTTGCAGAAACCGAATCTGGAGTCTATAAATCCCAAACAGCATTTGCAGCGCAACCAAGTAGAAATTATAAGCTATCTGTTATAACATCCAGTGGAGAAGAATTCGGATCAACCGAAATGCAATTAACGCAACCAACCTCAATAGATAATTTATACGTTGAAAGAGATTTTAACGAAAATGGAATTGAAGGTGTTTCGGTATATGTAGATAGTTATGACCCAACAGGGAATTCAAAATATTATAGGCACGAATATGAGGAAACCTATAAAATCATTGCACCACTATATTCTTCAGAAGAATTGATTTCCAATGGAGTAGAGTTTCCTATACTACAAGACGATCAACCGTTTTTCCAATCATTTGAAGAGCTTATAGATTTTTTAGTAACAAGACAATTAAGACCAGAACAAGAACAGATTTGTTATAAAACAGTAAATTCAAATACTATTATTCAAGCAAATACAACAGAGTTATTAGAAGATAAATTAGATAAATATCGTGTTCATTTTATAAATAGGGAAAACGCAACCATAAGAGAACGTTACAGTATTTTGGTAAGGCAATTTGTACAGTCTAGAGAAGCATTTGTGTTTTATGAAACATTAAACAATTTCTCAGGTTCAGAAAGTGTGTTTTCTGAAGATCAGCCAGGATTTTTAGAAGGCAATGTGTTTTCTGTTGGAAACAATACCGAAAAGGTTTTTGGTTTTTTTGAAGTGACTTCGGTTGATGAAAAACGTATTTTCTTTAATTACGAAGACTTATTTCCTAATGAACCTTTGCCTTCATATTTTCTTAGTTGTGATGAATTTTACACACCTGCTCTACTAAAGGAAGATTTAGTGCATAATTGGATTGGGTCACCTTTAGTAGATGCTATTAATGAAGGGTATCAGTTTTATGATGAATATGTTGATGGTAATAACTCACCGTATTTTCATGCCCCATTCCGTCTTGTGCTTGGTCCATGTGGTGATTGTACATTTTTAGGTAACAATAACGTTCCAGAATTTTGGATAGATTAAATATATTAAGATGAAAAAACAACAAGTTTTAAATATCCTATTTCTATTTGCTTTTTGCAATTTAGCTTTTAGCCAATATATTTTAAAAAATGTAGAAGATGTGGCTTGGTATCAAGGTATTCCGCAAGAAAAAATTGTTGTTCAACCTAACACATCGTTAATTTTTACTGGAGAATCCTTGTACTATAAAGTATTCTGTTTCAATGCAAACA
This sequence comes from Flavobacteriaceae bacterium, assembly GCA_020435965.1. Classification (GTDB taxonomy): domain Bacteria; phylum Bacteroidota; class Bacteroidia; order Flavobacteriales; family Flavobacteriaceae; genus CAJQLB01. Next base: position 17,749 of record JAGQYS010000058.1, read on the forward strand.
CCAATCAATACAGTAATAACAGCAAAATTGCCTATGTTGAATTGGTTGGTCCTAAAAACGTTGTGTTTAAACATAAAGTTAAATTGAACAAAGGAGTTGGAGCAAGTGATTTTTTTGTCCCAGCAACTGTTACATCAGGAAACTATAAACTAATTGGCTACACTCAATGGATGAAAAACGGAACTAAGGATAATTTTTTTCAATCAGATATCGTGATTTTAAACCCTTATGAAGCCAATGCCAATGTTGATGAGTCTGGATCAATAAACGATAACTTTGAAAACCCAAATAATCCACTTGTCAATAAACAGATAGTGGCAATAAAAACAGACGCTAAATCTTATAAAACAAGAGCTAAAGTATCATTGGATATCACTTTACTTGGTAACGGATTTGGAAATTATGCTGTTAGTGTTCGTAAAAAAGATAACATTGCTAATGAATCAGAGTCTTTTGCGTATAGTTTGTCTTCCCTAAAATCAAAAACCAAAAACGAACCCAAAAATATTGGCGAATCTATTTTTCTGCCTGAGTTTGTTGGTGAAATGATTACTGGTCAAGTTGTCAACAAATCAACTGGAAAGCCAGAAGGAGTTAAAGATGTTGTGCTTTCTATTTTAAGTGATGAAGTATTTCAAGATATTGTTAAAACAAATGATAACGGAGTTTTTTACTTTCAATTAAAGGATGCTTACAGTAAACCAGAAGCTTTGGTTCAGGTATTAGGAGCAGATAGAGATAATTTTTCAATTGAAGTAAAAGAACATGAATCGGTTGATTATTCAGTATTAGAGTTTAAAAAGTTTGTATTATCAGATGAACACCAAGATATGATTGTTGAAAGAAGTATTCATAACCAAGTTCAAAATGCTTATTTCAACGTAAAACAAGATACTTTAAAAACTGATATATATCCTGAGCCATTTTTTGGAAATCCACCAACCGTTTATCAATTAGATGATTACAAGCGTTTTCCAACCATTAGAGAAACAATAATTGAGGTTATTGACCATGTTTGGGACCAAAGAGCTGAAAACGGAAAACGCAGTATCGATGTAAGAGAACGTGAATTTGATCCTTATTATGGCATTGATTTGCCACCAATGGTGATTGTAGATGGTGTTTTTGTACAAGACCATCAGAGTGTGTTGGATTTTGATGCCAACAAAGTAAAAACTATTAAGGTGCATAGAGAAGAATATTACTATGGCAAAATAGTCTACCAAGGTATTGTTCGCATTGAAACTTTTGATGGCAATTATGTTGAGTCGCTGTCAGGAGACTACTTAAAAGCATTTAACAGATTACCGATTCAGCCAGCAAAAAGCTATTTCAATCAAAGTTATAACAGTAATTCAAAAAACTTAGAAAAAATACCAGATTTTAGAGAACAACTGTTTTGGCAGCCAACTTTCAAATTCAAGAAAAAAACCATGAACCTTAGTTTCTTTACCTCTGATGTAAAAGGTGATTTTGAAATTGTATTTGAAGGATTCACAAACCTTGGTGAACCAGTGTATATAACAAAAAGTTTTACTGTTAATTAGTTAAAAACCAATAGTTATTTATATTTTTTCTTACATTTAAGCCAATCAACTATTTATGCTTAAAAAAGTTTTTGGAAGTGCTGTCTTTGGCGTTGAAGCTACAACTGTAACAGTTGAAGTAAACGTTGATAAAGGCATAGGCTATCATTTAGTTGGGCTTCCAGATAATGCTATTAAAGAAAGTAATTATCGCATTGCAGCTGCACTTCAAAATAACGGTTATAAAATTCCTGGAAAAAAAATAATCATCAATATGTCGCCTGCCGATTTGCGAAAGGAAGGCAGTGCTTACGACTTGACTTTAGCCATTGGTATTCTCGCTGCTTCCAGTCAGATAAAAGCCGACGATATAGAAGATTACCTAATCATGGGAGAACTTTCATTAGATGGAAGTTTACAACCCATTAAAGGTGCTTTGCCAATTGCAATAAAGGCTAGAGAAGAAGGCTACAAAGGGTTTGTCCTGCCAAGTCAAAATGCTAAAGAAGCAGCCATAGTAAACGATTTAAAAGTTTTTGGAGTTGATAACATAAAGCAAGTCATTGAGTATTTTGATAAAGGTGAAGCACTTGAGCAAACCATTGTAGATACAAGAAAAGAATTTTATAAAAACCTAGATTTTCCAGAATTCGATTTTTCTGATGTAAAAGGCCAAGAAAGTATTAAGCGTTGTATGGAAATTGCAGCAGCTGGTGGTCACAACATCATTCTTATTGGTCCTCCAGGTGCAGGGAAAACCATGTTAGCAAAACGCTTGCCTTCAATTTTACCACCAATGACTTTACAAGAAGCTTTAGAGACTACAAAAATTCATTCTGTAGTTGGTCGTGTCAAAGAGAACACAGGACTCATGGCACAACGTCCTTTTAGGAGTCCACATCACACCATTTCGGATGTTGCTTTGGTTGGAGGAGGCGCTTATCCGCAACCTGGAGAAATCTCACTGTCGCATAATGGCGTGTTATTTTTAGATGAATTACCAGAATTTAAACGAGGTGTGCTGGAAGTGATGCGACAACCTTTAGAAGATAGAGAAGTTACTATTTCCAGAGCTAAGTTTACAGTAACCTATCCTTCATCATTTATGTTGGTTGCAAGTATGAATCCTAGTCCTAGTGGTTATTTTAACGATCCTGATGCACCTGTTACAAGTTCTCCTGCTGAAATGCAACGTTATTTAAGCAAGATTTCTGGCCCTTTGTTAGATCGTATTGATATTCACATAGAAGTGACTCCTGTACCTTTTGAAAAGCTTTCAGAAGACCATAAGGCCGAATCTTCAGTTGAGATAAGAAAACGAGTCACAGCTGCACGCGAAATACAAACCAAACGCTTTGAAGATTTAGACAAAGTGCATTACAATGCACAAATGAATACCAAGCAAATCAGAAAGCATTGCAAGTTAGACGAAGCGTCTATGCAATTGCTTAAAGTAGCTATGGAACGCTTAAATCTTTCAGCTCGTGCTTATGACCGAATTTTAAAAGTAGCAAGAACCATTGCAGATTTAGAAGCCTCAGAAAACATCAAAGGCAACCACATTAGTGAAGCCATTCAATACAGAAGTTTAGATAGAGAAGGTTGGTTGGGATGATTATTAATTAAACGTTTTTTAGTAAATAAAAACAATGGTAACCTTAAAGTTCTTATTTCAAATATGATGTCAACAAATCACAAAATAAACTATGTTAAATAGCGCCTTTTATAGACCTCTAGGCAGAACAGGACTTAAAGTGTCTCCAATCTGTTTAGGTACCGATAATTTTGAAAATCCAACTTCTGTAGAAGAATCTATAAATATTATTAACTATGCGATAGAACGTGGCATAAATTTAATAGATACAGCAAACAGCTATGCCTCTGGCAAATCAGAAAAAATCATCGGGAAAGCATTAGAGGATAATGGACTAAGAGATGATGTTATTTTAGCTACCAAATTTTATTATCCTACAGGGAAAAAAGGAATAAATGATAGTGGCGTATCTAGAAAACATATAATAAAAGCTTGTGAAGATTCCTTAAGAAGACTTAAAACAGATTATATAGACTTATATCAAATGCACAGAATTGATATGAGTGTTCCACTAGAAGAAACACTATATGCTTTAACTAACTTAGTTAGTCAAGGAAAAATAAGGTATTTTGGAGCTACGACTTCACCAAGCTGGAAAATTGCTGAAAGCAAAATGTTGTCTGATTTTAAAAATCTATCACACGCAATATCTGAACAATTGCCATATAATTTACTTGATAGAAGAGCTGAAAACGAAATTTTACCTGCGTGCCAATGGGCTAACTTGGCTGTTTTTGCATGGTCTCCTTTAGCAATGGGAATGCTAACAGGAAGATATAGTAATATAAAGCCAGAAATGTATAATACACCTCGTTTTAGAAGAGGAGGCATTTATGCTGAACGTATTACGCAAAAAGCAGTGTCTGTTGCTGATAAATTTGTGGCATTAGCAAAAGACCATCAAATAAAACCAGCACATTTGGCAATGATTTGGGTAAAAGACCAGCCTGGTATTACTGCACCTTTAGCAGGACCAAGAACATTAGATCAAATGAAAGACATCATTCCTCTTATGGAAAAAGAATTAAGCCAAGAGCTTAAAGAAGCTTGTGATAATTTAGTTCCTCAAGGGTGTGCTGTAGCTGATTTTTTGAATTCAGCTCCATGGATGAAAGACAAATTAGTATAATTATGCACACAAGATATTAGCCTTGAACATATTAGTAAAAAGGTTAGACAGAAAAAACTTGTAATCCTAATTTCTTCATTATAAGCCAACAACTTATCAACAAACTCAATATACTTAAGGTTTTTTCGTTAATTTTGGTGACTTAAAATTTTAAAACACTTAAAACACTATGATCAATCTAAAACGAATCGCTATGATTGCTTTCGCTACAATTGGTTTATTGGCTTTTGTAGCTTGTAAATCTGACAAGGAAGCTTCTGGCGATAAATTAGCAATCGAATTTGAAAAATACACGCTTGATAATGGTTTACAAGTTGTATTACATCATGACAAATCAGACCCAATTGTATCATTGGCTATACAATATGGAGTAGGTTCTAATAGGGAAAAAACAGGGCGTACAGGATTTGCTCACTTATTTGAGCACATGTTGTTCCAAGAATCAGAAAATGTACCTCAAGATCAATTCTTCAAAAAAATACAAGATGCTGGAGGAACACTTAATGGAGGAACTTGGAAAGACGGAACCATCTATTACGAAGTAGTTCCAAACAATGCCTTAGAAATGGTAATGTGGCTTGAAAGTGACAGAATGGGTTACTTAATTAATACTGTTACTGAAGCAGCGTTCTATAACCAGCAAGAAGTGGTTCAAAATGAAAAAAGACAACGTGTAGACAATAATCCTTATGGCCACACCAATTGGGTTCTTGACAAAAACATTTATCCAGAAGGACACCCTTATAACTGGCAAGTTATTGGAGAACTTGTGGATCTTCAAAATGCTACTATAGATGATGTTAAAGAATTCTATGATAAATATTATGGTCCAAACAATGCAACATTGGTATTAGCTGGAGATTTTGAAACAGAGAACGCTAAAGCTTTAATTGAAAAGTATTTTGGCGAAATTAAGCGTCGTCAGGACGTTGAGCCTTTAAAGCCTCAACCAGTTACTTTGGCTGAAACTAAGCGTTTATATCATGAAGATAATTTTGCTACTGCACCACAATTAAACATGGTTTGGCCAACCTTACAACAATATACTGATGATGCTTATGCACTGGATTTCTTAGGGCAGCTATTATCTCAAGGTAAAAAAGCACCAATGTATAAAGTACTTGTTAAGGACAAAGAATTGACATCAAGGGTTGGAGCCTATAACAACTCCCAAGAAATTGCTGGAGAATTCCATATTAGCGTTACTGCAAATTCAGGTAAAAATTTACAAGAAATCGAAGATGCGATTTTTGAAGCTTTTGCAAAATTTGAAGAAGAAGGCATTAATGATAAAGATGTTGAGCGTATTAAAGCAGGCTTGGAAACCGAATTTTATAATGGTATAAGCAGTGTATTAGGAAAATCTTTCCAATTGGCTCAATATAATGTTTTTGCTGGTGATCCAGGATTTATAACTCAAGATATAGAAAACATAAAAGCTGTTACAAAAGATGATATCATGCGTGTTTACAACACTTACATAAAGGACAAACCTTTTGTGTTAACAAGTTTTGTGCCTAAAGGCCAACTTGAATTAGCAGCAAAGGATTGTGTTATGGCTGCTGTTGTTGAAGAAGAGATTAAAGACAATGTTGATGTTGAAGTCGTTGAGCGTAATAGTGAGGTAGTAAAAACGCCTACAGCTTTTGATCGTTCAGTAGAACCAGCTCAAGGACCTTCTCCAAAATTGAGCATTCCAGAATCTTGGACTGCTACACTATCCAATGAGATGGAAGTATTTGGCATAGAGCAAACAGAATTACCTCTTGTTAATTTCAGCTTAGTAATTGATGGAGGCCATTTATTGGACTCATTCGATAAAATAGGTGTGGCAAACCTTATGACTGATATAATGATGGAGGGTACTGCTACCAAAACTCCAGAAGAATTGGAAGAAGCTATTGAGTTGCTAGGTGCAAGCATCAATATGTATACAAGCAGAGAAGCAATTACTGTTTCTGGAAACACCTTGGTTAGAAACTTTGATAAAACCATGGACTTGGTTGAAGAGATTTTACTGCAACCACGTTGGGATGAAGAAGAATTAAAACGTATTAAACTAAGTACCATAAACAGTATTAAGCGTTCTGCGGCAAACCCTAATGTTGTTGCAAACAATGTTTCTAATAAGCTTTTATATGGCGACAAACACATGTTTGCTTATCCAGTATCTGGAACTGAAGAATCTGTAGAATCTATTACTATGGATGACCTGAAAGCATTCTATGAGAAGAATTTATCTCCTTCGGTGAGTAGATTCCATATTGTTGGTAATATCACAAAAGATCAAACCTTGAAGGTTTTAAATGATTTAGAAACCAAATGGGCTGCTAAAGAAGTTGTAATACCAACATATCCACTTCCAGAGGAAAGAGATAAAGCTTCATTGTATTTTGTAGATATACCAAACGCAAAGCAATCAGTTATAAACATTGGTTATTTATCTATGGCTCGTACAGATCCAGACTTTTTCCCAGCTGAGGTTATGAATTACAAGTTAGGAGGTTCATTCTCTGGTAATGTAAACCTTGTATTACGAGAAGAAAAAGGATACACTTATGGTGCTCGTACAGGATTTAGTGGTTCTAAAATTCCTGGAACGTTCTCAGCATCTTCAAGTGTAAGAACAAATACAACGTATGAGTCTGTTCAAATCTTTAAAGAAGAAATTGAAAAGTATAGAAATGGTATTTCTCAAGAAGACTTGGATTTCACTAAAAATGCTTTGATTAAATCTAACGCTCGTCGTTTTGAATCACAATTCTCTTTATTGGGAATGTTGCAAGAAATGAGTGCTTATGATTTGCCAGCAGATTATATAGCTAATGAAGAGCGCATTATTAGCGCTATGACTCTTGAAGAGCACAAAAGATTGGCTAATAAGCACCTAGACGCGAGCAAAATGGGTTATTTGGTAGTTGGTGACGCTGCAACTCAATTTGAAGCATTTAAAAAAGCAGGTTTTGATGAAGTGATTCTTTTAGATAAGGATGCAAAAGAAGTAAAAGTATCTAACGTGAAAATGTAAATCAATATAAGTACTGAAATGTAAAAAGGGTTTGATGCAAATCGCACCCTTTTTTTGTTTTAAAACATTAAGCAATGCTATGTTTAAATTCTTAAATTAGCGACAAACACATTTACATGATTAAATCTTGGCTTAAAAACATAGGACCAGGACCATTAGTAGCAGCAGCTTTTATTGGGCCTGGAACCGTTACTTTGTGCACTTTAGCTGGAGTTGATTTTGGCTTTGCCCTGCTTTGGGCTATGCTATTGTCAATAGTTGCAACCATTGTGCTGCAGGAAATGTCTGCGCGTTTAGGTATTATTTCACAGAAAGGATTATCTGAAATCATTAGGACTGAAATCAAAAGTCCATTGTTAAAAGGGTTATCCATTATTTTAATCCTCTCTGCAATTGTCGTTGGTAATGCAGCCTATGAAGCTGGTAATATAAGTGGTGGTGTTTTAGGTTTAGAGGCTATTCTTGGTAAGCATTCTCAAGACATAGGGTCCTTTTCGTTAAATTATTTTAGCGTTGCTATTGGCTTGATTGCTTTTGCCCTACTTTATATTGGCAATTACAAAGTGCTTGAAAAAGCTTTGGTTTCATTAGTTATATTAATGAGTATTGCGTTCATGGTAACAGCAATTATGACAAAACCAAACCTTTCAGAAGTATTTAAAGGTGTTTTTATTCCTAGATTTCCACAAGACAGCATTCTTACGATAATTGGATTGATAGGTACCACTGTAGTGCCTTATAATTTGTTTTTGCATGCTTCATTGGTAAAAGAGAAATGGAGTGACAAATCCGATTTAAAACACGCTAAAAAAGATACTATTATTGCTGTTGTTCTTGGAGGCTTGGTTTCTATGTGCATTATCATTTCTGCAGCAGCTGTTCAATCTGCTGAGGTAAATAATGCAGCAGATTTGGCAAAAGGCTTAGAGCCATTGTTTGGAAGTTTTTCAAAATATTTTTTGGCTATTGGATTGTTTGCAGCTGGCATTACAAGTGCCATAACAGCGCCTTTGGCAGCAGCTTTTGTAGCCACAGGTTGTTTAGGTTGGTCAACTAAAATGGATTCCAAGCCTTTTAAAGCTGTTTGGATGTTTATCTTGATTGTTGGTGTGTTATCGTCTTCTTCAGGAATAAAATCTATTGAAATTATAAAATTTGCTCAAGTGGCCAATGGTATCTTGCTTCCTGTTATTGCAGGATTTCTCATTTGGATAATGAATAAACAATCCGTTTTGGGAAATTATAAAAACACATTACGACAAAATGTAATCAGTTTAATTATTCTTGCAGTTGCCATATTCTTGGGAGTTAAAAGTATTCTAAAAGTTTTTGAATTATTATAATGAGCCATATTTCAATTGATATAAATGCAGATATTGGTGAAGGCATAGGCAATGAAACCAATTTAATGCCTTTGTTGTCTTCGTGCAATATTGCTTGTGGTGGCCATGCTGGAACTACCGAAACTATGAAAGTCTGTATTGAGTTGGCAAAACAGCATCGAGTGAAAATAGGAGCACATCCTTCATTCCCAGATAAGGAAAATTTTGGACGTCAAGAGATTGATATGTCATGCTCTGCATTATACCAAACCATTAAAAACCAGATTAAAGACTTGATGAATGTGATTAGAAAAGAACATGCCGCATTGCATCACGTAAAACCACATGGTGCATTATATAACTTAGCTGCCAAGGATAAAAAAACTGCTGAAGTGATTGTTGAAGTAATGAAAAGCATTCATTTGCCATTAAAATTATATGTGCCTTATGGTTCTGTAATTGCTGAAATTGCCCTTAGAGAGAGTATTCCAATTACGTATGAAGTATTCGCAGATAGAAATTATAATGATGATTTGTCATTGGTATCTAGAACAAAAGATAATGCCATTATTCTAGATGTTGATGAAATGACTAGCCATATTAAAAGCATGATTTTACGCCATAAAGTAAAATCAATAAATGGAGTAGAGGTGCCGATTAAAGCGGAAACAATTTGCGTGCATGGAGACAATCCAGAAGCCTTGAATTTGATTAAAAATTTACGTCAAAATCTAACCAATTCAGGAGTGAAAATTCAATGATGTTTTGAGTGAATTTGAACTAAAATATAAGCCCTATGGAGAACGTTCAATTTTAATTGAATGGCCTCAAATTATTTCTGAAAAAACACTTAATGATGTTGTTTTTTACAGAAGGAAACTAGAACATCAATCAGTTGAAGAAAAAGTTTATATAAAATCTGCATACAACTCGATATTAATAACTTATGAATACACTATAAATAATATCTATGATAAAATTTCAGCACTAAAAAGTGTTTATTCTGATGATTTTGATGGTGTAATTACCGATTCAAAACTGTGGAAAATTCCAGTGTGTTATGACTTTGAATTTGGATTAGATTTAGAAGAAATATCTTTAAAAAATAATCTTGAAATTTCTAAGATTATCGAGTTGCATACCAAGGTAAATTACCTCGTTTATTTTATAGGGTTTTTACCTGGATTTTTATACTTGGGAGGACTTGAAAAACGACTCCATTTTCCAAGAAAAAACACACCACGACTTCATGTAAAAAAAGGATCAGTTGCCATAGGAGGATCTCAAACTGGAATTTACCCAAACGAAAGTCCAGGAGGTTGGAATATAATTGGAAGTACACCATTAAACTTTTTTGATGTTCACAATCAATCTCCTTGTTTTGCGAAATCAGGTGATAGAATTCAATTTGTACAAATTTCTATGGATGAGTTTAATAAAATAACGGCTCAAGTTGATAATGGAAATTATAACATAGAAAGTGAGGTTATCAATGATTAAAGTGTTGCATCCTGGATTTTATTCAACCATCCAAGATCTAGGGCGAAAAGATTTTCAGCATCTAGGAGTTCCTTTGTCTGGAGTTATGGATACTTATGCTGCAAAAATGGCTAATGCTTTAATAGGAAACGATGAAAATTGTGCTGTAATGGAAATAACCATGATTGGTCCAAAGCTTGAATTTTGTTGTGATAGTATTGTTGCCATTACTGGAGCCAATTTTTCACCAAGGCTTAATAACTCTGATATTAGTAATAATTCGGTCATTAATGTTAGTAAAGGCGATGTGCTTTCGTTTGGAAAGCCAATTAATGGATTCAGAACATATTTAGCAGTTTCTGAAGGTTTTCAAACTAAAATAGTACTGAACAGCAGAAGTATGTATCAAGGGATCACTATAGTTTCAAGTATTAAAAAAGGTGATGAACTTAAAATTCACCCTAAAAACCATAAAAGCAAAACCTATGCAGTAATAAAATTAAGAAGCGATTACCTCAATGAAAATGTAATATCTGTTTATAAAGGACCAGAGTTTGAGCATTTAACCAATGTGCAAAATGATAAATTATTCAATAAAGAGTTCACCATTTCGAAAGAAAACAATAGAATGGCTTACCAATTGAGTGAATTGATAGATAATAGCTTAAGTAGTATAATTACATCATTAGTATTGCCTGGAACGATTCAATTAACACCTTCAGGTAAATTAATTATATTAATGCGAGATAGCCAAACAACAGGTGGTTACCACAGGGTTTTACAGCTTTCAGAGTATGCTATTAATGTAATAGAAAAAAAAAAAGCAGGTGATAAGATTAAATTTAGCCTTATAGATTACTAGTTTAAATTTG
>JAGQYS010000003.1:0-22818 GCA_020435965.1 Flavobacteriaceae bacterium
CCAGATAACAAAATACCTTTGTTGGGATCGATATTTAATTTGGCACAAGCATCAAAATCACGAATGAAATAAATACACAGCTTGTAAAGCACAACCTCATCTTCTTCATAAAGCTTGAAGTTTTTGCCAAATAACAGCTTTCCTTTGGCATCGAGATAAATGAGTATGCTTTTGAAATCGTAATTGATCTGATTATCATGCAGTTCTCCAAGTTGGTATTGAACACCTTTCTCTATAATTATATGTGGCTGTTTAGTATTCATGCTTTCAATTAATGAGATTCTGAATCAAGTTCAGAATGACAATTTATTTTACTTTCAAGTTCTGATTTCGGCGACCTCCTGATTGTGGTTCAGGAGGTCATAGAGGCTCGTTATAGTTTTTGTTTTTAGTAGTCTTCAGGTTGTCCGAATTTGGGACACTGCTATTTTGATTTAAATCATTTTCAGAATCATTAAAATCTGAATTTTTAAAATTTTCCTGTTTATTACTGTTTTTGTTTTCTATAGTTTGTATATGTTTATATATAGGTACCAGTGCTTGTCCACTGCTTGTCTCGATTTGAATATTGTTGTGTCCCACTACTTGTCCAGAACTTGTCCCAAATTTGAACATCTTAATTTTACTTCCACGATACGGATTGTGAGATGGGAAATACACTATATATTTCCAATAGTTTAATTCCTTGATGCATCTGTGATAGGTAGATTTAGAGCCTATTTTTGATAATTGCATCACCTCATCACGGTTTATAAAAAACTCTTCTAAAAATCGGTTTAAATTCCACAACTGAAATAAGGCTATGTATAAGCTTATATGAGTAGGATTTAATCGGTTATCTTTTGAGAATTGGTTGAAAACTGCGTTAAGGTGCTTGATATAGTTTACTTCTTCCATAAAAATGAGGTTCCGCATCAAGTGAGGAATGACAGAGGGTGTTAAAACTTGTTATGGATGCGATTTTCTTCCATTACTTTTAAGATTTCTTCATAGTCGTAATAGATAACTCCACCGACTTTGGTATATGGTAATGTTCCATTGATACGAAGATTTTGTAATGTACCAGGTGAAATGCTTAAGAGGTCGCGAACCTCTGGTGATTTTAACCACTTTTTAGGCGCAAAGCCTGATTGATGATTAATGATTGCCTTGATGTCTTCCAGTAATTCTTCTTTGAATTCTCGAAGATCTTCTGTAGTGATAATTGTTGCTGCCATAATAAGATTTTAAGTTAAATAGCTACCGCCTTGAACTTTTAAATTCGCAGCAGTAGCTATTAATGATTTTTAATTAGATCCTGAAACGAGTTCAGGATGACAAAAAAAACTCTCACAGATATTTCGACTGTGCTCAATATGACAGTGTGAGTTTTATAGTGATTTGACTTTCGTTTGGCAAATATGAAGTGGATTAGTGAAACTTATTCACAAGACACACCCAAGTTGGGTGATTTTAACCGCTCATTTTTAATGGATTAGATTGTTACGTTTTAAAATTTAGATTGGTTTTATATCCTATCAAAAAGAAGTAAAAAATATGATAGAATTAAACACCCAAGGTGTACCCAAGTTGGGTAATTACTATTCGTCTAATTCTGCCATTTTTTGAAGCAAAGAGTCGCGAAGGTTATCTATAAATTTTGTTTGATTTATTTTACGAGAACGGATTTCAAGAAATGTTCTATAGAAATCCCCTAAATCAATATTGAATAAGTGTTCGCACGCCATGGCCATTTCTTTAATATCTACTGTACCACTGTTTATGGATTTTGAACTGTGGAGCGCATAAATGAGCTCAACTAGATCCGTTTTATTGGCCGTCCAAAATAAACGTGATTGCTTTTGAAAAGGGTTGATTACTGTTTCCATATTATTGCTATTAATTAATTTATCAGCTTCTTTTTTAAGATGTATAATAAGCATATCATAAGCAAGTATTGTTGCCACAGTACTGTCATGACTTGTAGAAAATTGATTGTCAGCAAAAAAATGAAAAGATTCGGGATGTAGACGTATATCGGTTTTTCCTCGTAAAAAATACTGATTATCGAGAAACATGGCACCGCGACGGTAATATTGATAAAACTCTAAATTATCGTTGAAGTATTGCTGTAACTTATCAATTTCATTGTTAAAGTACTTTATTTGAGATTTGCTACTCCCTCTAGGTCTTTTGCTTTCAATATTGAAAAGTTTGACATAGTAAATCAATTTACTTATGACGTGTGGTTTAACATTTTTAAAAAAGTATATTTCTAATTCTTTACTTTTGAATTGCTTATCGCTTACAGATTTCCGTAATTGTTCTAATACATCCTTACTGATATTTACACCTTTTTCAGCTTTTAGAAGTACATCGTCATTTTCACTTTCCAACTGCTCCAATTGTGTATCCAACTTTTTTATTATTTCTTCATATCTATGCAACTTACCACGAGTGTTTTTAAAAAATATTTTCGCATACTGCTTTTAATGGCACTAATTAAATGAGATACTAGAATCAATTTGGATTGTTTCTATTTTTATGCCAGATCTCCTTATATTTTGCTACTAAACGTAAGCCAAGCCTCACGAAAAGCAAGATTACAATTATTGTAATCAACATTTCTTTATCATCCACAACAGATTTCTATTTAAGGTTTTTACTTCAAAGGAAAAGAAACGGAAATTGAAACCAGAGGTTCTATATTTTGCATTTGTGTCTTTCGATAATTTAGTCTCTGTTTATTTAAATATCAATCTATTCCTATGGTTTTAAACTGCTCAATCAAGGTGACAACATTGTTGTATCCCAAACTATTGATGTATTCTTGAACCTTGGATTGGCTTTTGGGAGGAATATGTGCTGCCAATATTAATTTAGGGTTGATATACTTTTCAATGATGTCTTTATTGCCCAATAGCATAAAATGGAGTATGACAGCATCTATCTTCTCATTTTGAAGCTGGTATTTTTCAAGGCTTTTCTCATCGGGAGTAGAGTCTCCCATATGTAAGATTTTTTTACCATCTACAGTGATTAAATATGCAATGTTTTCGGCCTCATTCCATGGAGATTCTCCTAAATGCTCAAATCGTAATGCTTTTATTTCAATATCTTTTAACTGTACTGTTTCACTTTCTAGAAAACTTGGTGTTATAGCTTGTACCCTTTTTGAAATCTTGTCAAATCCTTCAAAATTTTCTTTAAACCTAGATACGGTTTCATCTGGTCCTAAAAATTGTGCATTTGGATTATGAACCATGTGTTTTCCTGCAACTTTTGCATTAAAATGGTCGCCATGTAGGTGTGTTGCCAGTAATATATCAATAGCTTGGTATTGCTCTTCTGCATTTTCAATTTTGTTTAATTCGGTATCAGGCAACACATCTAAATAATCAAACTCTTTATTGAATGGTACATCAATCAATAGTTGAGTTTTTGAGGATTTTATAAACACACCCTCATTTGCCAGATATTGTATTTCTAATTTTTGGGCTTTTATACAACTTGTTTGCAACAGTAATATGCTGGCTAGAATATGGTATACGGTTTTCATATTAATCTATTTTTTTTACTAATTCTATATTTGGTGGTTGTCCAATAACTTCAACTTTAATAATTCTAAAGGGCTTGGTTTAACTGATGTAAATCATGTTAAACAGTTGCTTTTCTTTATTAAAAATCAATTTTATTCATGAGTCTTTTCACGTTTCAATTTGGTCTAGGTTTATAGTCAATCCTGACCACTCTTTTTGTTGGGAGCATGAGCTATGTAACACAAATAAAGCAACATAGAGCAATATTTATCTTATTTTATGGTTCATCATCAGGTACTTTTATATTAATTGTGATGGGTTGGCCTTTTGCTAATTTCATGAGTGTTGCATCGTTTAACTGATCAAAATCTTTTCTGCCACCTATGTAATGATCATTGATGAAAATTCGTGGTGTGCCTTCTTCACCATGCGATCTTTTTCTCATTTCAGCCTGTAGTTTTTTTGACAGAAAAATGTTTTTCTCTACATAAGAAATATTATATGTTTTGAGTTTAGATTCCACCACTTTGCAGTGACCACAAAACGGCATGGTATAGACTTCAACTACGTAAGGTGCTTTTAAGCTTATTTCTTTTTTTACAAATTTGGTTTGGGAGAAAGAAACATTAACAACCAATAGCGTAACAAATAGTATAAAAACTTTATTTTTCATCATTTTTTATTATTTTTTTATAGAATTCACTCATTTGTTCATTGACAAACAAAACTTCGGGGATGTCTTTTCGTAATCCAACACTCCATCCTTCGAAAAACTCCCAATCATCGTTTACAAAAATTGGCTTTCCATATAGTTTTATGAGTTTTTTTCTAATTCTATCTTCTTCTTCCTTTCCTGTTAAAATCCATATTTTATTCAGTTCACCATCTCCAAATCGAGCCTCGAACTTTCTTGGAAAACCAGCATATTCAATACCATAAGCATTGATTTGAAATTGAGCATTAGGGTCTTTTCCATTCAAGGTATCCAATTGTGTAACTATGGCACGAGCTTCAAATTTTGGCAACAACGACTCTATTGAACTACCCATTTTAATGAAGCTTGGTTTTTTAACAGATTGTCTATACTGTTTGAGCTTGTATGGTTTTTCTAGCAAAGGGTTGCTCCATGTAAATATCCCAACATGAGCCGCTTCAGGGGTGAGTATCCAAGCTTTGTCGTTCTTTATATCGATAAACAGTAGGTCTTTTACATAAACTTGGTAGCCCATATATAATTGTGCAGCATCATTTCTATTGGATAAAAAAACTTGCCTAATGTTACCAATAGCCTCAATACTTGTTAACTTACCATCGGCAAAAGTGAATGCTACTTTATCCAGCTTTCCTGTTTTTAAATTTATTTCATTAGCTATTAGGTGTACTTCAGTATCTTTTGCAAGAGGGAAATTTGGCTTTTTATTCTCAACTAATTGAAATGAACTTGATATTGGATTTATTTCATTTTTAACATGGGTTAAATCATCTCCGAACTTAATAGTGGGAAAATTGAGGATTTGTTGACCCATAATTTTGGAAAAACTTCCAAAAAACAAAAGGATTAAAAGTGCTTTTCTTAAATGCATATTTTTATTTATAATAATTGTTTTATTCGCTTTATTGGACCGTATTGTTCTAGCATTTTAACCATCATATTGTCCTTTTTTCGAATCCAAAAGGTAGCTTTACTTCCTTTTTCTTCATCATATATTATTTGTAAGACCCAACTATCAATCTTGCCATAAGAGGTTGAAAGCTGCTCTTCACGTATTACCCTGTAGTCATAATCCTTTGGTGGTGTTTTGCCTCCAGGATGATAAAAATATAAGCTGAATGTTCTGTTTATTTGGTAGGGCAGTTTTTGGAATAATTCCAAGTCTAACTCCCAGTTAAGAGGTATTCCCTTTTTGTCTAATACAAGGTTAAAATCCTTTTTAGTGTTGTTGGCTATGGAATCTGAACCTACTATTTTGTCCTCATAAAAATCATAGGCTTCAATAACGCCTTTACCAGAAACCGCTTTATGGTATTTTGGAAGGAATGTTTTTCTATCGTTTATAGAGAATATTTCTCTAGTTTTAGACTTATCTTGGTTTTTCCATGACTGTTTTATAATAATTTCCTCATCAGTAAGCTCAACACTGCGCTCCCAAATAGAAATATCTCCCATTGCCCCATTGGGCAATACCACATAAACGAGGTATTTTGTTGTTTGGTTTTGAAGTTTTGCCGTTTGAAGTCTAACTGTTTTTAATACAGGATCCATACCCTGATTATAATCTATTTTCTTTTCTTGAGATCTAACATTTATACTTGTAAGTACTATTGTAATTAATACCGTTATTGTTTTTAAATTTTTCATTGCTTTACGTTTTTAATATTTTAATAATTGATTTTAAATTGTTTAGATTTTATTGATAATACTATAGCAATACCAACGACCAGTAAGGTCATAATGTAAAATGTAGCAGATGTTTTTGCTGGTGATGGCATTATTGGGTAGAGCTGCAAAGTCATGTTGGCTCCAAAATGTAGTAAAATGGCAGTCCAAACACTTTTGTTAGATTTTAAATACAGCCAACTGAAAACAAAAGACGACGCTATTACCCAAAGGGAAAACACCACAAACGGAATATCGTTAGGTGCACCAAACCCTACCAAATATCCTGGAAAATGCCATAAAGCCCAAACAACGCCAACAAACAAACTGGATTGCACAAAGTTGAATTTTTCCAACAGTTGTGATAAGGCAAACCCACGCCATCCTATTTCTTCAAAAAATGCCAGTACAAAAATGAGCCCCATTTTGGATAATGGTATTTGAAAATTGGGTAGCCAAATAAAATTACCGTTAAAAGCTATCGCAGAAATAGCCGAAGCTACATAAGACAGTATTGTATAAAGAAACAGAGATAAAAGTAACCATTTTATGATTTTGCCTGAAACCTTAAACTGCCTTAAAAAATCAGGAAACCTGATGTTGGATAATTTTGGAAGAAATAGAAATACCAATGCCAAAATTCCCGGTAATGTTACCGTATATCTATAAAAACTTCTATCAAGTTGTAGTTGATGAATGACCAGCACCGATAAGGCTGTGATGGTTAACGTTGTGATGAGGTAAATGCCTCCATTTGATGTTACATACTTCATTTTTTTTGATTTGATTTTGATTGATGAATTTGATTATTTATTATGTTTTGATTTTCAAATATTTAATTTCCATATATCCCACATCCAAAAAAAGTCATAGACTAACCAAACTAGATATGGAAGTAAAATCCAGGCCGTTTTTTTTTGAAACTTCCATAATGAAACAAACAGCACCAATACAATGAGTATAAAAATGAGCAACCCTATAAAACTATAGTGCAATTCATTTAATCTGAAAAACAGAATATTCCAAAAAGTATTCGTTACCATCATAGATAGCAATAAGACAAGGGAAATATTTCTTTTTGTTGAAACTTGGGCAATGAATACATTGTAAAGCATTGCAATACACATTATGTAATAAAAACCTCCTGCAAGGAACCATACCCAAACTGGTAATGAAAAGGAAGGCTGGTTTAAATTCTCAAAAAAAGCATATACATCTACGCCTCCTGCCAAAAGACCTTCTATGAGGGCAAACACTAAACAGACTGCTACAGATATTAAAAGTGTTTTTATGTTTAGTTTTCCTCTATATTTTAAAAACCCTTTCATCTTTTCTTTTTCTCAAATTCCCAAAACACATTGATGATTTTCCAATCGCCATTTTGCTTTACTAAATGGATGTATTCTGTCCATCTGGTTTTTGGATAACCTGTTTTTAAACTTGCACTTGCCATGTTTCCATAAATGGCTACATCTTTTACTACATTGTATTGGTGCTTTTTATCGAACTTTGGTTTGGTTTTCATCAGCTCTTTTAGTTTTTCTGGAGGAAAATCGTCGCTCATGGTCATACCATCAGGATTGAGACCTCTTTTTGCTAATCTTGGATGTAGTGACTTGTTCATTTCGTCAAAATTGTTTTCAAAGAAATTTTCTATGTAATTGACAATTGTGCTTTCTACGGCTTTGATTTCTTTATCATCTTGCACTGATTGTTGAACCTCAATACGTACTGGGTATGGGTCAGTTTTTTGAACATTTGCATTTGCTGTATGCTTTTTAGAAGACGATTGCTTTACCTCAATACGTTCTGGTTGTTGTGCTTGAGCTGTCAATAAAAAAAAGATGAATGTTAAAAATAATAGTCCGTTTTTCATGTGATTAATTTTTATATTAGTATCTAATTATGTTTAATTTACTTTTTGAACAATCCATAATGTGTTAACATTAACAAAAACCTTCTGCCTTTCGACATAATGGTATTTATTTATAATTGTTTTGGGTACTTCTTAAGGTCTTTGTGCTGCCATAATATGTTAATAATTTGCCAGGATCCATTCAGCTTGACTAAATGCAAATATTCCATCCAATTATCTGAAATTAACTTTACAGAAGCTACCCTATCATAGACATCTAGTATCTGAACCTTATTTATTGGTTTAAATGGAAACCTATCACCTGATTTATTCCAATAATTAGTATATTCAATAATTTGGTTTTTAGTGGTAGACCTACCATACTCTTTTCTTTGAACCCTATCATATCCAATTGTCATTTTGTTTAAACTATCATTCAGGACAGTGTCCATGAGGTCAGAATTTAGTTTTTGTAACGCGACCAAGTAATTCAATGATTTTTTTCTTATCTCAATAGAATCTCGTTTAGAGGCTATATGGCTTTTTTTAATAAATACATTTGAATAAACATCCCTAGATGTTAAAACTTGCCTCTCTGTATTTAGGTAAATTAATTTTATATTATTACCTATTGAGTCGTATAGCTTTTCCCCAAGAGCAAAATTCCAAGGGCTTTCAACCAGTTTATTGTCTATATTACGATACGAAAAAGTAATATGATTTCCTTTTTCGTCATAATCATCCGTATAATATGCTATCCCATCTGAATTTTCAGATATTTTTAAATCTTCATTTAAGTTAAAATGAATTTTTGGGTTACCTTTTTTTGATAGAACAATCCCTGTAACACCAAAATTAAAATATGGTGCCAGATTTATGGGGTCGTACTTTAAATTATATCTTCTTTCAATAACATACTTTTTTTTCTTTTCCCAGTTATATTGAAAAATACCCCAGTTGGACTCCATTTGCTTATTAGATAAATCGTAAAACTTAAGCTGCTTCTTTTCTTTGTTCTTGTCGAATACATACACTTCTTTAAATACACCCTTAAGATTAGCAACTCGCTTACCATTTGGGTCATAAAAAACTCTGGTTTCGGTATTATTAATATATTCAAAAACAACTCTATAGGCTCCTAAAGAAGTTAAAGGATGTTTTTGCTCTGCAAAGTAGTGGTTGTTAACAATTTCATATAGTTTATTATCCTTATTATACTTAAAAATATAATGAGAAGTATTATCTGCCGTTATACTATCAATAGGATGAATACCCAATATATCCACATAGGGTGATACATGGTTATATCTTAATTGTCTATAATATTTTTCTTGTTGAGCTTGCAAAGAACAGTTAACCGCGCAAAACAACACAGCAAGAATCAAATCTTTTATTTGTGATTTTCTTAAATTCACCTCTAACTTTTAGAATTTATTTTTAATTTGATTTAATAAATTTTACAATTTGCTTTTCAGTTTTCAATATATATAACCCAGATTTGAGCTTTCTAACATCTATAGATTTATCGTTGGAAACTTTTGTTCTTAATTCCTCTTGACCTAAAACGTTGTATATATTGATTGTTTGATTTTCTATATGCCCGTTAAAATACAAGTAGGTATTGGCTGGATTGGGATAAATTTTTATTTCAGTATTTAACCGAACATCTGGAATAGAAAGTGTTTCATTTTTATACATTTGAATGAAGATCTCATTTTCATTCCCAACAAGAGGTGCTACATCATCGTCTCCTTGCCATGCTATAATATAATTGCTAATGCTGTCTGTTGCTACTACACCATCAAATGCTCCAAAATTAGTATCTCCATTGGGTCCCATGTCACTTAATACAAAACTTTCTGATATTAGATTACCGCTAGCATCAACCAATTGTCCAAGAATTTCAAATTCACTATCAACAGTGGTTTCTCCTCTATAAACAATGAGAAATTCATTATTAGTGTCATTCCAAACAATTTCCGGTCGGTTTATATCATAATTGCTATTTACATCTGTAATTGATGTGATTCTAAAATCATTTGTACCTATTTCAGTTCCAGTGCTTGATATAAATTGTCCATACACTTCATACTGATTACTTACAAGGTCTGAACCTTGCCAGACCACCAAATACTTATCATCATCAGCATTATAACTTAATTTTGGGTACAGCGCTACAAAACCAGTATCTCCATCAGCGCCCATATCACTTATCTTAAAATTACTGCCAAGCAATGTTGTATTATTATTTAAACGCTGTGCAAAAATTTCCTTTTCTTCGTTAGTTGCGGTCTCTCCTTGCCATACCACCAAGTACTCGTTTGAACTACTATTCCAAGCCACATCAGGGTCTCTAGCATCAAAATTGTCATCGTTTGCAGGTAGTTGTGTACTTATTTGAAAATCATTGCTTCCCAATTCTACTCCTGTAGCTGAAATACGCTGTCCGTATATTTCTATATTATTGTTTATGGTTTCATCAGATTCCCAAACCACTAAATATTCATTGTTGGTAGCATTAAAAGCTACTTCAGGACCGTTAGCATCAAAGTTAGTATCTCCTTCTGGTCCTGTATCACTAATTCTAAAATTGCCGCCTGATAAAGTTCCATCAGAATTTACTATCTGTCCATATATCTCAACTTCCCCATTTACAGTGGTTTCCCCTTCCCAAACCACAAAAAACTGATTGGTTATAGAGTTCCAAGTTACATCTGGTGTATCTGTCCTAAAATCGGCATTGCCATCCGTATTGTTAAAGCTTATTCTAAAATCGTTAGTACCAACTTCGTTCCCTAAAGCGTCAATAAATTGACCATATATTTCAAACTCATTATCTACCAATGATCCCGTATCGTCATCTCCACTCCAAACCACAAGGTATTTAGAATCTGTAATGCTATAGGCTACTGCTGGGTCTAGGGCAAAAAAATTGGTTGCCCCATTAGGTCCCATATCACTTATCCGTAAATCGTTTGTTCCAAACTCTTGGGCTTGGACACCTATGGTCATTATCATGAGAATTGAAAATATTAGTCTAATTTTCATTTGTTATTTGCTTTAAAATTTTTGATGTATTCTCGTAAGGTTTCTATTTTGGGAGCATTGAGTTCTATACGCTTTTGGGGTGTAACTGCTGTAGTATCTATTGTTTTTGGGTCTAAAGCCATTTTACCATTAAAAAAAGTCATTGCCTGTGTACCATACCATTGTGGTTTTCCTTCTTTTAACAACAACCTATCTTTAATTGCTGCTGAAAGCCAAGGAGCCATGTGGTGTACATTTTTAGAGTTTAATGCTTTTTGGATCAGTATTTCGGCTCGCTTATAATCATTAATGGTATGCCCATGATGCATTATCATAGCAGCTTTGTAATAATCGTGTCCGGATTTCAATTCCTTATTGCTTTCCATTTTTAAGACTATCTGTCTTCTAATAGAATCCTGCACTGCCAAATCATCATTAATCTGACCACTTAACCTTGCATTTTGATCATTGGCGAATAATTTTGCAAGCTCTTTGTTATTGTACTTATAATAGGCTTGCAGTCTTGGTGTAATGTTTTCTTTCCACTCTTGTGATGTTTTGAGTTCTTGTAGATCTGGGTCGTGTTCCAAATGTCCCAAATCGTCCCAACCATTTTCTATACTTTTTAACAAACATTGAGAAGCCTCATTGTACTTTTTAGTTAACGCATAATAACACGCTGCATCGTAATAAGCATTTTGTGGTTTTTTAAATTCGCCTTTTTCTATACCTTTTATGGTATATTTTGCAGCATCTTCAAAACGATTTTCATAATTGGCCACTGTCGCCTTAAAGCTATATTTGGTAGTATCACCTTGTATGGTAAAATAAGTAAAGTTTTTATCGTCTCCTTTTTTGACAGTTACTGTGTGTTGTGCAAAAAGGTTACTGACCATGACAATAGTGAGAATTGATAGTAATTGTTTTTTCATATTTTATTAATAATTGATTTAAGTTATTAAAGTAAATATGCTTTTTCAGTATTGAATACTATGTTAAGGTTAACAAAACCCTTATATCATTCTACCGAACAGCATTAAGTTTTTGATTGAAAAGAAGTATTCTACTTAAAAAAAGCCTGTTTGCTTTAGTTCTACAGTAATCGCTATTATTTCAAAAATCACATATACCATTGTAATAAGTGTAGTAATGGTTATGTAGAATAATGTGGACATAAAAGATTCTTTATCTAATCTTAAATTTTTGCTTAAAAGTGTTTTCATATTTTTTGATTTTTGATTGATGTTAATAGTTTAAAGACCCAATGTTATTTTTATTATGACCGTTATTATAAACCCAATACATACCTGTACTATATTTTTTAAACTGAATATTTTTACATATTCAACGTGAGGCTCTAAAGTGATAAGTTTTAAGTAGGCGGCTTTTAAGGTTTTTCTACCTTTATACATAAAATAAACTACAATAGTTTGATAGATAGCAGCTGATAAAATAGCTCCTGAATGTACCTGATAAATGATATCTTGAATCAAGATATTAACCAAGATAAAGGTTAGGAGCAAACAGCCTAACAGACGTGTTTTTTGAAAGAACAGTAACACACCTCCAGTAATTTCCAAAATACCTATAATGATGGGGAATTCAGTAGAGTACCCATAAAAAGCCCACATAAGTTCCATACCTGAAGCTTTATTGATGGGAGTTTCTATAAGACTTCCCTTAAATTGCATTAGCTTTCCCACACCATATAATGCCATTGAAAGCATGACGTAAGTAGCCAAAACGGTATCCAGTAAACCTGTTCCGATTTTTTTCATTTTGATTAATTTTGATTGACGATGGTTAATTAACATTGAAAGTTAGTCGTCAAACCAATCAAAATACACTTAATGAACCTAAACTTTATACTGCTCGATAAAATGGTAGTGATTTAATCATTAATCAAATATATTATTCTCCATTTCAGATAATAGTACCGTACAGGCTTCATCTGTGCATCGGGAAATTTGAAGTCTACCTCCAACAATGGGTTCTCTTACTCGATGTTTTGTAATGGCCTTGCCACCTATGACTATGGTAATTTTTTGATTGACATATTTTGTAGTGAAATCTTCCAGTAATTTAGCATACTTTGGCAAAAGACCGATTCTTAATTTGCTTAATCTTGTGGTATCTCCTTCAATCTTTGGGTTTGGATTGGCAGAAATAGTAGGTTTTTTAGTTATTTTCATTGGAACGTATTCTTTGGTATCAATCAAGTAATACTTATTGGAGTCTAAAGCATTGTGTTCAAAAAGCAAATTGGTTGGGATAATGGCTTCTGAAGCATTTGCTGACAAGTCAGATTCCTTTGCTCCCATTCCTTTTAATAAGTAGATACCGTCTGCTATATTGTTTTGGGTGTTTTTCGTTTCTTTTTTGCATCCAACAATTAGAATAAATAGTGCAAACAGAAGTATTAATTTTGTTGGCTTTAAAAACGAGTGTGATTTGTTCATTATTCTATTTTTTGATTGTCTTTATATCTTAATTTAATATTGTCTTTAAATGCTCATTCACATTGTCTCCGTAGCCCAAAGAAATCATGGAAATCTTTCCGGTTGTATCCAACACATAAACTGTAGGAGTGGCTTGGACGTTGTATTGAATTTTTACAGGGCTATGATTTCCTTTTAAATCGGATACCAAAGGAACTCCTATATTATAAGTTTCATCATGTAGCCATTGCTCTTTTGTGTTAGCAAATACAAAAGGAAGAATATTTACCTTGTTTTTATTAGTTTCATTAAAGCTTTTAAGTAATGTTCTTCCTTTTGCTCTCATACACTGTAAGCCTCCAAAAATGAGAACAACAGGCTTTTTTTCTTTAATTAATTCTGATAGAACAACACGTTCTCCATCCAAAGTATTTGCGGTAAAGTCAATAAAACTATCGCCTACGTCAAGTATTTTACTATTACAGAATACATTAAGACTTTTGGCATAACTACTATTATTTTGTATATGTTTATCTACTGTCTGTAGTTTGTTGCATAAAGTATCTTTATTAATATTGGTTCGTATGTTATGTAGCATTTCCATCGCCACATAGCTATTGATGTTCTTGTAAGTAAACTGCTCAATGGTTTTGGTCAATTTATTGATGAGATGTGGAATGGAATCTTGTTTTTTTTCTTTTAGTAAGCGTTCATACTCTGGATTAAAAAAGGCAATTTCTTTGTTTAATTGTTCATCTAATTGTTGTTGTGTTCCAGCAACTATTTTTACTTCTTTGGGTTTCAGAAAATCAAAATCTATTTGAATCGGAATATTTTCCAACCAAATGGAGTGTTCTTCTATTTTATTATTTTTATATACTAACTTGTATCGTTGTGGATAAGAAACATTTCCTGTGAGCGTAAAAACTGATTCGTTCACTTTAGTTGAATCTACTATTACACCTGTATCATCATTTTTTAAAAATACTTGTGAGCCATTCGGTAAATTTTTTACTATCCCTTTAATTTCGTAAAAACCATTATTTGCTTCTTTACTACAACCAAGGAATACACCTATAATTAATATGATATAAACAATTTTCTTTGTCATGATTTTAGAGATTTATCCATTCTAAAATCTTTTTTTTCTAGTTTTTGTCAGACTCTACACCAGTTCTAAAACCAAGGATCTTATGTTTTTCCAACTTTTTTATAATACTTCCTGCATTGTATCCTGTCCATTTGTCTATAATTATACCATCAGGATTTATTAATACAAAAGTCGGAATACCTCGAACACCATATTTAATTGAAATTTCACTATACCTACCTTTTCCATCCCAAATACTATTCCAAGTGACCTTATCACGCTCTAATGATTTTAACCAAACATCTTTTTTAGGGTCTTGACTAAAGCTTACTATTTTAAGAGAATCAGAATACATTTTACTTATCTCTACCAATTCATCTGCTGCTTTTATACAAGGTCCACAATAAGCAGCTGTAAAATCTAAAAGAGTATACTCGCCTCTTATATTAGAAAACAAGAGCTGTTCTTCTTTTTGATTGATCCCTTCAAAATCGTAAAATTTATCTCCAACTTTTACAATATTTTCTCTTAAGTATATTTCAACTATTATAGCATATTTACTTTGCTTTATTTCAGTATTATAACTATCAAAAAATTTTTGAATAGTATCTTTGGGTAGTTCATTTTTTAAGTATCCAAGTTCTATTATACTGGTGTAAGTATCAGGGTGTGACTTAATATAATCTATACGCAATACTTGTAGGATACTGTCAATTTTTCCAATTTTTTTCCAAACGCTATCTCTAACTATTAGACGTTTTTCAGGCGAAAGCTTTAAAAAATCCTGTACTAAAGAATCTCTCTCAATGTCATACTTTTTGGTGATGCTTCGAGCATAATTAAAATCTTCTTGAGTTTTTGAGCCCGCAATGTCTACATTCCAAGGAAAATCTGATATATCTCCTTTTACGCTAATTCTGTCATTACCCATTAAAAGATTTGTGTAAATAAACTTTTCACCCACTGTTGTATTTAACCAAATTTGCTCTGGTGGACTTTCTAAAACTCCTTCAAATTTGAAAGTATTATTTTTTACTATTGTGCTATCAAAAGTTGAATTTGTAGCTAAATTTCTCAAGTAAAATTTAGTGCCATTGGGAAACCCTGTTACTTGCCCTGATATTACGAACTTATCCTCTTTATTTTCTTTGTTATCACAACCAATTAAGCAAATAGCAAGACTAAACAATAAAACTAATTTTTTAAATATTTTCATTTTCCTGTAATTTATTCGTTTCATTTATTGAATCACACCACTGTTTCCAACCGCTACTCTAATTTCTTAAACGATTTGTAATGACCCTAGATACTATTATTTTGAGCACCAATTAAGGTTTACCCAAAGAATAACATTGTAATTATTGAACTTTTACAAATTGAATAAACAATTCACATATCAATCCACTTAATAACTCTATCAGTTAATTCAAGGCGTCTATCTGAAAAAGAATGATCCGTTTCCATGAGTATAAATTCTACGTTGTCCAATTGGTCAATCCAATGTTTGTTACGTTCATTTTCATCAAGGATTAACAAGTGTTTTTGGGATAATCCCTGTTTGAAATTCAACACTTTCAGTTGGTCTTTACTAGAAAGAATATCTTTTTTAAATTCTGGAAAATTAATGTTGAGCATAAAAAGGGATTCAAAATAAGATTTGGCACCATTCAAACTCTCTTCGGCAGCGCCTTCTAACAAATAAGGAGAGTAGACTGCTATCTTTTGTACTCTTGAGTCATTAGCTCCTGCTAACAGCGCAATGCCGCCTCCCATACTATGGCCAAATAAAACAAACGCATCGGGTTTGATTTTGTAGGTTTCAGCATTTTCAGGTTTTGATAAGAAATCAAGAATCTTGCCGACGTCTTCTATACATTGGGTGTACAGAAAATCGCCTTGACTGCCCCAAGCACCACGATAATTGAAAAAGATAACATTTTTTCCATTTCGCCGTAACTCTTGGGCAATGTCCAAATTTCTTTCGTGACCTGGTAAACCGTGTAATAGTATTACGGTTTCCTTTTTTTCATTTCCTTTTGCTAAAAGCGCATATACTGAAATGGTATCGTTTTCTATCTTTAAACTTATAGGAATATTTTTTGTTGAATCCTCTGGTTTATTGACTTGAGCTGTGAGTGTATAAATACTCAAGAGGAAAGAAAAAAGAGAAATATACTGGAGTCTATAAATCATTTGAAATGTATTAATGTTCGTTTAAAATGTATTTTATCAAGGAATCATGATTCAATAAAAACTCTTTACTATATATGTTCCCATTAAATGATACTTTGTCATAATAATCCGTATATGTAAGCGGCACCTTTACTTCTACATCATTATGATAAAAATCTGACAACTCCTTAACATTTGAATTATCTAACATAGGTTCTACCCTCAAAACAAGACCTGAATTTGACAACTTATTAAACAATGGGTCGGTTTGTGCACCACCTATAAAATCATTCGAAACTCCAATAGAAACCAATTGGTCGCTGTTTAAGCAAAAGTTGGAAAGGTTGCCTGTAGAGGAATAAATGTATTTATCCTGTAGGATGTATATCTTACCAGTATGGTTAATCGAGTTTTTATTTGGTTTTAAACTATTAACATTAAATTCCCTTGACCAATACTTGGCATTGTTCAATATTGGTAATGGCTTTTCTTTAACATCTATTGAATCATCTGCGTAAAATTTAAGTGCAACTTTATTATACTTAAAAACATAATCTCTGTTAAAAGGGATGTTTTTGGGAATGATTTGAGATAAAACCAAACGCCAAGCCATATCGCTACCTCCAGGATTTCCTCGAACGTCAATCAATATTTTATCGAATTGATTTTGGATATTAGAAACGCTATCGATTTTTGTGATAATGTTTTGGGCTTGACCTTCATCCATAAAAGGCAAACCAATATACAGTGCATTTTGCTTTTCAAACAAAATCACCTGCTCTTTGGGTTGGGAAAAATAGCCTATTTCCCGCAAGGGCTTTGTAATGTATTTAATACTATCCTTTAAACTTAATTGAATATTTTTAGTCATATCGTTTTGCTCAATCTCAAGCTTAAACGTGTTGTTACCAAACTTGTAAAAATCTTTATGATAAGGTTCTTTTAGAGTCGCATTCCAACGAATTGGCCATACATTATCATAATTGGTTTTAATATGACTTGATATGTCCTTTCCATTATAACTTACAATTTTAGAACCTTTTTTTATCGTATCGTTTTTGTAAACTACATCAGTATAAAATTGATAATTGCCTTGACTGTACAGCAATGGAAGTTTTAAGTTGGCGTCTTCTTTTGGGCAGGCCTCCTCAATGGCTTTTACTTTGGCATAAACTTCATCATCATTAAAATTGAGCTTTTTTTGATATTTTCCATACATTTCCAAATAACTATACTTTGGAAAACTACAATGGAGGTCTTGTACCAAATTTGTAGCTTTGGTCAGGATTTCCTTAAACTCACAAATAGACGTTTTTTTGCTTATTTGCTTTCTTAAATTTTTAAAAGCTACATCATAATCTATACCCAATCGCAACTGGTTAATGTCCTTATGTACTGCGAAATCATCTAGAAATTGAAGTAATTCATCAAAATCCTGAAGCATTTGGTCTTTTGTCATATTGGAATTCTGCCCATAACCTAACGCAGAGGATAGGATTATCGATATGAAGACTATGGATTTGTTCATATTACTTCTCATGCTTGATTGATTGCGTTAATAAATCCTTTATTTAACTTGTTTGTTATATTGCTCCATCCACACATTATAATCGGCAATGTCTTGATGATGGATTACTTTACCATTTTCAATTTTTAGTACGATCGCTAGAGGCAAATTAAATTGAATTGTTTTTGGCTCACCGCCATTGTTGATTTCATAGTCATAATGCAGTGTACCATAATAAAAGCTCATAATGCCAGCTTGATACTGCTCTTTTATAGCATAATTTACATTGGAAATTTTAGCAAACCCTTCCTTTAAAAAAGAAACAATGTTTTTTGCGCCAACTGGTTTTTGATAGCTTTGGTCTTGGCTAAAGTAGGACATGGTGGCGTCTTCAAAAATTGAATCGTCCGTATAATATTGACATAGTTTGTCAAAATTCAAGGACGTGTAGTTTGCCAAATAATCATCTGAAACTTCTTTTGTGGTTTGTGCATGAAACGATTCGTTACATAAAACAACAACCAACAATGTTATAAACTTTACTTTCATGTTTCTTGATTTTATAAAAAGTAAATATGAGAAAGTAGAATGAGTAAGATGGAATTAAGTAAAAGTTATGTTATATCATTTTATCGAGTGGTAGTTTTTTAATCTGATATATGAGAAACACATGCGAGTCTTTATAAAAAAATCGGCAATACAAATAAGTGCATTGCCGATTCCACTGAAAAAAATCACTCCTCATTAACTAAACTAATCAACCAACCTATTTAATTATTAACTATAAATCTTTTTGTCGTGATATTTTCTCCAGCTTGTATGGTCATAAAATAAATACCATTGTCCCATGCTTCTGTACTTATATTTTTTACAATAGATCCATTTCCAGTAGCGTCAACTGTTTCCCTTAAAACCGTTTGCCCAAAAAGTTGTCTTATGGTTAGTTCAAAATTATTAGCATTTCGAATTTTTGCTTTTAAAATAATTTTGCTTTGGTTTGGAGGCGTAATCAACTTTATGTCATTTCCTTGAAACTCTTCAATAGACAAGCTAATACCTGAAATCACCCTTAAATTGTTAGATCCAGAAGATTCTGATATATACATGACATCTCCTGTATCATTAAAAGCTATTCCATTTGGAGCTGTAAAAGTGGCGGTACTAATATCACCATCATCCGTCCCTCTATCGCTTCCTGCAAAAAGTGTCACGTCGTTAATTCCATTTGGATTAATTCTATAAATTTTATCCTCATGTAACACAGTTCCCCAAAGCATCCCTTGTGCATAAGCAATAAAACCTAGATTACCTGTTGAACCAACTGTGGCGACATACTCAAGAGAACCATCTGTCAGAACCCTATATATAGCTCTATTACCAGCTGCATCTGGATCACTATAACTACCATAATTACCTACGTACAGTTCTCCATTGCC
This sequence comes from Flavobacteriaceae bacterium, assembly GCA_020435965.1. Classification (GTDB taxonomy): domain Bacteria; phylum Bacteroidota; class Bacteroidia; order Flavobacteriales; family Flavobacteriaceae; genus CAJQLB01. The sequence continues at coordinate 19,421 of JAGQYS010000003.1, forward strand.
ATCATACGCTAATCCAACTGGACCAAATAATTCCGAAGCATTAGAAATTGTTGTTACTGTGCCATCAGTTATTGACAATCTATGCATTGAGCCGTTATAGTAACCCGTAAAAATCATATCATCATTATCAAAGGCTTTTATGATACCCGATGGATATACCCCAACATCAAAAGTTTGATCTAAAGTGCCATCTTGCAAAAATCGTTGTATAGTAGTCCCACCTATTTGACATGAATAAATTCGACCTTGGGAATCGATAGCCAACCCATTTGGGTAATTTAAACCTGAAGCAAATTCAGACATTACACCTGAAGGTGTATACTTAAATATTTTTCCTCCGTAAATATCAGATACATATAGATTGCCATTACTATCAATATCTATTCCATCATCAGGAGAGCCATCAGAAAAAGTACTTACCGTTTGCCCTGTAACAGATAATGTTAAAAACGAGGCAAGTAAAAGAAGAAATGTAGTTGTTTTCATAATTGAATTTTTAAATTGTTAAACAATATTTCCAACGAAGTAATAGATAAACAATTTACTAATTCAATATTTTGATGGTTAGTATAAAGCATTCTATCGAATGCTATTGACTTCGATAAAAAAGAATATTTTATCTCTTGAAAACAAGCAACATACAGACAAAGCTTATTTATTATTCTTAAGCCATTGATTTGGGGTTAAACCAGTATGCTTTTTAAAATTCCTGTGGAATGTGGTTAAGCTTTTAAAACCGGATTTTGAAGCAATACCTTCTAATGTATAAATGTTTCCAGCGTCGTCTAAAAGTAAACTTTGAGCATGCTCTATTCTAAATGCGTTTACAAAATCATTAAAAGATGTATTCTTTATACCATTAACATATTCTGATAGCTGATGGGTTGTTACGTTCAGTTCTTTAGCCAACTTTGAAAGCGTTAATGTTTCATCTAAATAAAGTTTTTCAGTTTCCATTAAATCCTGAAGTTGTATTTCAATTTCTTCGGTATCAATATTAGAAAGATTAGTATTCTGACGCTTTAAAAATTTAATAGGGTTAATTACAACTTCTTGATTTGAATATCCGATGTAACTAATTACAAAAATATGAAACACCAAAAGGATATTGGCCATATCGTAAGTGCTTATAGGTAAATCACTTATAAAAGGATTTATCAAAAACAAGATAAGTGTTATTAAAGGGAAGCTTAAATATCCTAAAAGTAATATCTTAATCCATTTTATATGTTTTAGCTTTGAGATAGTGTCATGACTTGAATTTCTTACACTATAAGAGTTTAAAAACTTAACCGTATAAATAAGATAAATGGTAATATGTAAATACCATAACCCAAAGTTAAAAACTATACTGTGCGCATTATATTTAGAAAATAATAAATATTGATTTAGATTTAAGTTATTAAGAAAGCCTATGGTTTGCTCACGAAAGAATTGTGAGGACATTAGAACAAAAATAATAGCTGCCGGAACGAAATGAAGAAAAAGTAACGGTCTTTTAAAATGTTTACTGCTTTTTTCAAAATGAGAGCGAACATACAAATATAAAGTTGGACCATATAAATAGAGTACTAAATACTCTATTCCATAAAGAAACCAAAGATTCTTTAAATACCCTTGGAGATATAAAAAATACCAAGATAAATCAACTATAAAAACCACAAACAAAACAATTGCCCATTTAGTCGTTAAGGTTTTATTTTTGTTTGAAGCCAATAACGATAAAATGAACAATCCTTGAATGACACCAATAACTGATATTAAACTATATATACTGAACATTTATGATTTTTGAAGTCCCAAAGTACTAAATAATCATATAATGAAGTAAATTTTATTACCTAACAAAATGTTAATATTTATTGATTTAAACTTTGTTTAATCATTTTATTATTTTTTAATAATACCGTTTTTAGTTTGGCAAAATCTTGACTTACCTTACTTTCAATTACTTTAGCATAAATTTGGGTGGTTGAAATTCTTGAATGACCCAACAGTTTTGAAACTGTTTCTATTGGAACACCATTGGAAAGCGTTACAGTAGTGGCAAATGTGTGTCTTGCTATGTGGAATGTTAGATTCTTTTTGATTTCGCATAAATCAGCAATTTCCTTGAGATAAGAATTCAATTTTTGATTTGATAGTCTTGGAAAAATAGTAGAATTTGCAATGGATTTAGGATTATCCTTATACTTGTTTATTATATCTAAAGCCTTTTGCAAAATTGGAATTCTTAATGGATTGTTAGTTTTCTCACGTTTCATTATAATCCACAATTCTCCATCTATTCCATGATTGATATCATTTTCAGTAAGATTAACAACGTCGATATAACTTAAGCCCGTATAGCATGCGAAAATGAATAAATCTTTTACTAATTGTAATCTTTCAATTGAAAAATGTTTTTCCTCAATTGATAGTAATTCTAATTCTGTTAAAAAGCCTCTTTCAACTTTTTCAAACTTGGATTGAAAATTTATAAAAGGGTCTCTTTCAATCCATTCTAATTTATAAGCAAGTGTTATCATTTTTCTGAAGCGCTCAATGTGCTTCATCACCGTATTATTTCCCATCGGCTTTTGATGGTCAGTTGGTATGTAGCTTCTTAAATATTTCTCAAACTTCAAAATGAAGTTATAGTCCAACTGTTTTAAATACATATCTGTAACCTTATATTTAATGAAAATGAAATCTGCCATATAACCTTGTGTGGTGAAGTAGTTTTTTTGAGTACCCCATTTTAGTTTCCCTACCATATCTTCATTATGATACTTTATTATATCATTTAAAGAGAAGTTTAGTTCATCTTCCTTTAAATATCTTGCTTTTACAGTTTGAGCCGAAATAATTTTGCCTTCAGATTTTAACTCATTTTTTGATTGATGAAGTTCTGAAGATACCTGGTCTAAAAACTCATTAATAATCCTTGCCCCCTGGTTTGTACCTTTGACTTTATTTTTGGCCGAGCTCCAGTACTCAATTTTGATTTTTCTTTTGAGGCTTATTTCTGCTCTTTTACCATTTACTGTAATTCGAGCATAAAGTGGTGCTTTTCCATTTTTGGCTTTTGAGAGTTTTAGCCAAAACAGAATACTAAACGTTGTAGAAGTTTTCATGTCTTTCGTCTTAAATTAAACATTTGTTCACTGACGAAAGTCAAATCAATAATTCGGTTACCTTTTTATTTGTTATTAAGAGGTAACCGAATAGGTCACTTATTTAACTAAATAATATCAAATCTTATGATTGCTTAAAAACCATAAAACCTCGATAATCTTACGATTACCAAGGTTTTGATATTAATTGGTTATTAATTTTGTCGGGGTGGCAGGATTCGAACCTGCGACCTCCGCGTCCCAAACGCGGCGCGATAACCGGGCTACGCTACACCCCGAATT
>JAGQYS010000003.1:22875-23479 GCA_020435965.1 Flavobacteriaceae bacterium
GTGCAAATATATAGCTTTTCTTTAACAACAAACAACTTTTATTTTTTAAATTTATGGATTAAACCTTATAAACATGAAAATTCGTCATTCGCTTTACATTCTTATTTGTTTTATCAGCATCTTAGCTTGTGCGCAAGCAAAAAAAGAACCAGCTTCCAAAGATACATACCAAATTATAGTCCCTGAATTAAACATTCCTTGGGGTTTTGCCTTTTTACCAGACAACGCCATGTTGATTACTGAAAAAAAGGGTGAGTTGATTCATTTCAAAGATGGAAAAAAAACCCTTATTGAAGGGCTTCCTGAAATTGAACTTCTTGGTCAAGGTGGCTTTATGGATATTGAATTACATCCTGACTATAAAAACAACGGTTGGATTTATTTTTCCTATGCGTCTCCCGAAGGTGAAGAAGAAGGTTGCAACACTGCCATAATGAGAGCACAAATAAAAGACAACCAACTTATAAACAAGGAACTGCTTTATAAAGCCAGCCCAAACACTCCTGTAGGCTATCATTTTGGTTCAAGAATCGTGTTTGATAAAGAAGGCTATTTGTATTTTACCATTGGAGACAGAGGCGAAGAAGACATTAATCCTCAGGAC
>JAGQYS010000003.1:23753-25452 GCA_020435965.1 Flavobacteriaceae bacterium
TACACCACCTTGCCAGGAATTGAACCTCCTATTCATTATTGGGTACCTTCCATTGCTCCCAGTGGAATGGCTTTTATTTCCAGTAATGTGTATCCCGAATGGAAAGGCAACTTACTGGTTGGCTCCTTAAAATTTCAATATGTAAGCAGGTGTGTTTTGGATGGAAAGAAAGTAATTAAAGAAGAAAAAATTTTAGAAGGCCTTGGTCGCGTTCGTTCCCTTGAACAAGGTCCAGATGGCTATATCTATGTTGGAATAGAGAATTTAGGCATTGTAAAGCTATTACCTGAAAATTAAAAATAGTGTCCTGTAAGTTTCGTAAATACCTCTCGTATTTCCAATGTAAATAACTAAATTTGTGCTTTAAATAAAATACATATTCATGCTAATTATAGGAATTGCAGGTGGAACAGGCTGTGGAAAAACCACAGTGGTCAATCAAATTTTAAACCAATTACCTGAAGGGGAAGTTGGTGTGATTTCCCAAGACTCATATTATAAAGACACGTCCCACTTAAGTTTTGATGAACGTGTAAAAATTAATTTTGACCATCCTCGTTCCATAGATTTTGAATTACTGGAAAGCCATTTAAAAGAATTAAGAAAAGGAAACGACATTCATCAACCTGTATATTCCTTTATAAAACACAACAGAACTGGAGACACCATTTTAACACATCCCAGAAAAGTAATGATTGTTGAAGGTATTTTAATACTAACAAATCCTGAATTAAGGGACATGTTCGACATAAAAATATTTGTTCATGCAGATAGTGATGAACGATTAATAAGAAGATTAAAACGTGATATTACCGAAAGAGGTCGCGATATAGAAGAAGTTCTTTCTAGATATCAAAACACCTTAAAACCCATGCATCAGCAGTTTATTGAGCCCATGAAGGAATATGCTGATATTATTATACCAAATAATAAATACAATACAGTGGCTATAGACATTGTTAAAACCATCATTAATCATCGTTTAGTATAATGGCAAAAAAACAAAGCAAATACTTAAAACCCTTTAAAAACATTTTTGTTTTGATACTCGTGGTGTTTGCTGTTTGGATGTTTTTTTTCGATGCTAATTCCTGGTTAATCCACAACGAGTTAAACTCTGATATTGAAGAACTGGAAGCCGAAAAAGAATTTTATAAAAACGAAATTATAAAAGACCGTAAAGCCATTAAAGAATTAAGCACAGAAGAAGGTGTGGAAAAATTGGCTCGCGAAAAATATTACATGAAAAAGGACAATGAAGAAATATTCATTATTGAATATCAAGACAGCCTAGCTAAAGCAAAGAAAAATGAGTAAAAAATTATTTGAGGAATTTAGCGACGTTTCATCCAAAGAATGGAAACAAAAAATTCAAGCAGATTTAAAAGGTGCCGATTATAACGACACCTTAATCTGGAAATCGAATGAAGGAATTGATGTAAAACCATTTTATCATGCCGATGAGTTTTCTTCCCTTCCCAATGTTTCGTCATCCAAAGCTACACAATGGAACATTTGTGAAACCATTTTTGTCGCAGATGTGGAAAAGTCCAATGCCAAAGCACAAGAGCTGTTGAATAAAGGGACGGAAAGTCTAAAATTCATCATCCCTTCCGAAGACATTTCAATTGAAACCCTGTTAAAAAACATTGATTTAAATAACACAAAACTGTTTTTTGAACTTCAGTTTTTATCTGCT
>JAGQYS010000003.1:25549-26377 GCA_020435965.1 Flavobacteriaceae bacterium
ATGCAAACTTGCAGGAAGACCAAAAACAATTGGACACCATAGTAAACACAACGGCAACCTTGAGCGTGGATGCTTCTTTATACCAAAACGCTGGTGCAACCATGGTGCAGCAATTGGCTTATGCCATGGCTCATGTTAACGAATATTTAAATCATCTTGATGTTGTTGCAAAAGAAACGAGGCAATCCCTTCAAGTAATTTTCAATGTTTCCTTGGGCACCAATTATTTCTTTGAAATTGCAAAGCTAAGGGCCTTAAGGATTTTATGGGAAACATTGGCTTTGGAATACAACATACCAACCGAGTGCCTGATATTTTCAACACCAACCAAACGCAATAAAACACTATACGATTACAATACCAATCTGCTCCGAACCACAACCGAATGCATGAGTGCCATTTTAGGAGGTTCAAATTTTATTAACAATTTGGCTTACGATGCCATATACCATAAAGACAATGAGTTTGGCAGTAGGATTTCAAGAAATCAGCTATTGGTTTTAAAACATGAAAGTTATTTCGACAAAGTAAACAATCCAGCAGATGGCGCTTATTATATTGAAAGCCTCACTCAGCAATTGGCTGAAAAAGCCCTGGAATTATTTAAAGATATTGAAGCCAATGGAGGGTTTTTAAAACAATTGAAAGAAGGCATCATCCAAAGGAAAATAAAGGAAAGTGCCGAAAGAGAACAGAACCAATTCAATAATGGCGAAGAGATTTTGTTGGGAACCAATAAACATCCCAACCCAAATGACAAAATGAAACACGAATTGGAATTGTATCCGTTTGTAAAAACAAAACCACGAAAAACACTTTTGGAGCCCA
>JAGQYS010000059.1 GCA_020435965.1 Flavobacteriaceae bacterium
CCCTATTCCGTCGCCTGAGGCTCTCGAAGGCGAGTCTATCAAAGGGAACAATAACAAATTAAAGAGTTGATATGAGTTGGAGCAGATTTAACAAGCGAATAGCTGATGTATGTGAAGTTATTGCTGGACAATCTCCAGAAGGTAAATATTATAATAAAATAGGTAGAGGATTACCTTTTTATCAAGGCAAGAAAGAATTTACAGAAAAAGTATTAGGTGAACCAACAACTTGGACTACTAAAGTCACAAAAGAAGCAATAGCGAATGATATCTTAATGTCAGTTAGGGCACCTGTAGGTCCTATTAATGTTGCAACTCAAAAAATTTGTATTGGTAGGGGTTTAGCTGCAATTAGAGCTTCTGAAGAAGTTAATAATGATTATCTTTTTTATTATTTGTTAAAGCACGAAAGTGAAATTGTCGGTAATATTGGTGCTGTTTTTAATTCAATAAATAAGTCGCAAATTGGAAATATTCAAATCCCAATCCCACCACTTGAAGAACAAAAACAAATCGTAGTCATACTCGATAAAGCCTTTGCAGCCATAGACCAAGCCAAAGCCAATATTGAGAAAAATATGGAGAATGCTAAAGAGCTGTTTGAAAGTAAAAAAGAAGAAATATTTGATAAGCTATCTTTAGAGAATGAGGTCAAATCAATAGAAGATGCATGTGATAAAATATTTGCTGGAGGTGATGCGCCAAAAGATAACTTTTCAAAAGAAAAAACTAAGGAGTTTAACATTCCAATTATTGCAAATGCAGTTAAAGAAAATGGACTATATGGTTATACGAATGAGGCTAGGGTAACAGAACCATCTATTACAGTTGCTGCAAGAGGAAGTGGTACAGGTCATACAGAATATAGAGATTATCCTTATGTTCCAATAGTAAGGTTAATTGTGCTAATTCCTAATACAGATGTGATTAATGTAGAGTTTTTAATGCATGCAATAAAAACACTAACAATCTTGAGAAGTGGTTCTGCAATTCCTCAATTGACTGTGCCAATGATAAAAAGTTACTCAATTCCTTTACCTAAATTAGACAAACAATTACAAATTATTGAAATATTAAATGACCTTGAATTACAATTAAGTAAATATCAATGTAGCCTAGATGAAAAACTAAATAACCTAGAAGACCTCAAAAAATCCATTTTACAAAAAGCTTTTGCAGGTGAGTTAACTTATAACAAAGACATTATACCTCTAAAACAAGTGGCAGAACCTATGGCAACGTATTCAAAAAAATAAACTACATTTAAGTAATGAACGAAGCACAAACCAAACACGACCTTATTACACCAGCGCTACAAGCCGCAGGTTGGGATGTTGTGGAGGGGAGTAAGCTGCGTTTAGAGTTTCCTATTACCAAAGGGCGTCTTATTGGCCAAGGGAGGCGCAGTACACCCTTGTTTGCCGATTATGTGTTGGAGTATAAAAATAGACGTATTGGTGTAGTAGAAGCCAAAGCTAGAGATGAGTATTACACCGATGGTGCTGCACAGGCTAAAGACTATGCAGAACGCTTAAACATTAGATTTACCTATGCTACCAATGGCTTAAGAATATATGGTATGGATGTCGCAGAAGGTACCGAGGGTGAGGTCTCTAAATTCCCTACACCAGACGAGCTTTGGGACATGTGTTACCCAACCCCTAAAGAAGATTACAAAATTGAAATAGCCCATTGGAAAGAACGGTTGTTCGCCATTCCTTTTGAAGATAGAGGTGGTACTTGGCAACCACGCTACTACCAGCAAAATGCCATTGCTAAAGTATTGGAGGCTGTTGCAGACAAAAAAGACAGAATACTCTTAACCCTTGCTACAGGTACAGGTAAAACAGCGATAGCCTTTCAAATTGCATGGAAACTCTTTCATGCCAAATGGAATTTAAAACGTGATGGTACAAGAAGTCCGCGTATTTTGTTTCTCGCAGACCGTAATATATTGGCAGACCAAGCCTTTAATGCTTTTAACGCCTTTGACACTATTGACGAGAATATTAAAGTGCGTATTCGTCCGTCAGAAATTAAAAAGAAAGGTAAAGTGCCTACCAATGGGAGTATCTTTTTTACCATTTTCCAAACCTTTATGACCAATGCTAAAACTGAAAGTGAACTAGAAACAGAGCAAGAGTTACCAGTAGCAGCTGAACCAGTTAGCGTATATGAAGCCTCTAGTTTTAATTTCGGTCAGTATGAAAAAGACTTTTTCGACTTTATAATTATTGATGAGTGCCATAGAGGTGACGCAAGCGATGAGAGTTCGTGGCGTGCCATCATGGAGTACTTTTCGCCAGCAGTACAATTGGGTTTAACGGCAACACCTAAACGCGATGTTAATGGCGATACCTATAACTATTTTGGTGACCCTGTATATAGTTATAAGTTAAAAGATGGTATAAATGATGGGTTTTTAACACCCTTTAAGGTCAAAGAAATTCAAACCAATTATGATGAATATACTGTAACCTCAGACGATATTATTGTAGATGGCGAAGCAGAAATAGGTGATACTTTTACCTATAGAGATTACGGACGAAAAATCATCATACAACAAGTAGAGGAGTACCGCGTAAAAAAGGTATTGGAACTCATTAACCAAAGTCAAAAATCTCTCGTGTTTTGTGCTACTCAAAAACATGCAGCATTAATACGAGATTTAATCAACCAATATAGCACCAGTAGAAGTACCAATTATTGTCATCGTGTCACTGCCGATGATGGCTCACGAGGCGAAGAACATTTAAGGGATTTTCAAGACAACGAAAAAAGCATTCCAACCATTCTGACCACCTCTCAAAAATTGAGTACAGGAGTTGATGCACCAGAAATACGTAACATCATCCTGTTACGTCCAGTAGATTCTATGGTAGAGTTTAAACAGATAGTAGGTAGAGGTACACGCTTATTTGACGGTAAAGACTACTTTACCTTGTTCGATTTTGTGCGAGCGCACGACCATTTCCAAGACCCAGACTGGGATGGCGAACCATTGCCACCAGAGTCGCCAACAGGCGATGGCACACCAAGAGTTTGTGCTGTTTGTGGTCAAAGACCTTGTGCCTGCGACAGACCAGAACCAGAAGACTGCGAGGAGTGTAATAACTACCCTTGTGTATGTGATACACCACCAAAAAGTATCATAAGAGTCACCCTTTCTGATAATAAAACACGTGAAATAGATGCTACGGTTAAAACCTCCTTTTGGAGTCCATCTGGTCAACCTATATCATCAGCAGAGTTTATACAACAGTTGTTTGGTGATTTACCGCAATTCTTTAAAGACGAAGACCAATTGCGAGAACTATGGAGCTTACCAAGTACACGTAAAAAATTACTTGAAGCGTTAAGTGAAAAAGGATATACCAATGCACAGTTAGAAGATTTACGTAACTTAATTCATGGAGAAGACAGCGACTTGTTTGATGTGTTAAGCTATGTAGCCTACCACAGGGAATTGATACCAAGACTAGAGCGCGCCACCAAAGCCAAAGTAGAATTGAAAGACTACAACCCTAAACAACAGGAGTTTTTAAACTTTGTACTTGACCAATACGTCAAAGAAGGCGTTGAGGAGCTAGATGATGCTAAACTCTCACCATTACTGCTATTGAAATACAAAGCCATAGCAGATGCCAAACGTGAATTAGGAGATATAAAGTCAATTAGAAATGCCTTTATAGGCTTTCAGCAGTATTTGTACAAAGGGGCTTAACCTCCTAACCGTCACTGCGAGGACGAAGGACGTGGCAGTCTCATGATACAACCGTCATTGCGAGGCGAAGCCGAAGCAATCTCATGAATCATAACAAGAGGCAGATTGCTTCAGCCTAAAGGCTTCGCAATGACGGTTCAATGGCAATGACGTTCCACATTCCTCCCAATGTTTCTCATTTTTAAAATATAGGGTGCAACCAAAGATTCAATATCCTAAACCAAACAATCCAAAACCTTGCCTCCAATAAAAGAGGGTAAATCATAAACCTCACCATCAATCACCTCAAAAAAACACAACCCTAACACGGCAACACCAACATGAGTAGGAGCAACCACAGCTTCTGGTTCAAGCATAAAAGAAGTAGCACCAGCATCTATATCAATAAAATGCGTAGCAGAAACCTTTAGGTTATAGTCCAAGCTATCAAAATCAAAGTCCAAAACACCCAATGTAACACCAATATGAGTCGCTGTTTTAGGCACTTTATAGCCATTTGGGCCAAATTCGCTTACATCCAACCTTTGGGTGGTCCAGTCAAAAGTCGCTTTAGCATTCAAAGCATCCAAAAGGGTGTGCTGTGGTGTAAATACAAACTGTTGCAATAAACGCTTTCCTTTAGCAGTCAATAAACCTTTACACACACGTCGTTTCCCACACTCAGAAACAGAATCCAAAGCTTTCAACTCCAAAAACAATTGCATCAACCTCGCGTGTAAATCTCTCCCTTTTATACCTTCCAAAAAAGGCATCAATGCCAACCTAAACTGCTTTTTCACCATACTGCAATGTCCAAATTCACTCGCATTTTCACGTACTCGTTGCATGCTCGCTTTGGTCTTTATAGCTTTTCCACTAAAACCACCACCAGCTTTTCGGGCATAACCAACACCATTTAATACGTAAAAATTAACCTCACCAATAGTGCCAGTAAGTTTTATTAGTCCCTTTTGTCGTGCCATAATAAAGCTAAAGTAATAAAAATCAATAATATAATCAATAGGTATAGCGTATCTATAGCGTATTATATGTATGGCTACCAAATGCCTAATCCATACCAACCCAAGCACATTTCCGCCAACCATTAAATTCTGAACAACATTTCGACAGACTCAATGTGATAAGCTAAAAAACACTTGTCATTCCGCACTTGATGCGGAATCCACTATATTGCCAGAATACAAATTGAACTTGCACTTCAGTCGCAGTCGGAACACAGGACGATTTGAGGACTTAATGAACGTTAAGGTTAAAGTTAAGACAACGAATCAAGGATTGAATTTATAATTACAATTAAAAGTTTTAAATACTCATGCACTCACGTGAATGGTACGCAGTAAAGTCCTCAAAGCGTCTTGATTTTTTTGGTTCTCCTGAGCTTGACGAAGGGTTCATCAAGGGAAAAGTATTAAAACCACAAATTAACAACAAGAACAGTATCAGTATAACCCTTCCGCCAACCTCCTTTGTGTTCCAGTTCTAAGTTTTAGTTTGTCTGTAGGAATAGCGAGCTGTAAAAAACATGTTATGACATACAAACAAGGATAAAAAAATGAACCATAAAAAAACAAAATGTACAGTATCATTTATTGGTTTTATTATTTTTGACACACCCTTTTGTGTTGGAAAAATAATTTTATATTTGGCTCTTTGTAACGCCACTTTCTATGAACCTTAGACTTATTGTCATTTTAGCTGCTCTGTTGTTTTTTTCGTCTTGTGCCAAGGATGATGATACGGGAAGTTCAACTAATTTTTATTCTAATGCGGATACTTCGGCAACCCAAAGTGAGCTGTATGGTGTTTGGTCAATTTTTAATGTTGAGTTTGAAGGTTTAATTGCAGATGTACCTGTACAATACCAAGATTGCGGACGTGATTTTTTTGTGTTTTCAGAAAATGGTAGGTACAATGAATATTTATTGCAAAGTAGCGATTGCCAGTTTTTTACCAATAGTTTAAATTGGGATTTAAGCAACGGAGTCATTACGCTTTCAAACGATTTTAACCAAAGTGACGAGCTTGTTATTACCGATTTGAGTCAAAACCAACTGACATTTAAATCGCGATTGGATATTGATGAAGATGGTAAACCGGACATCATAACGCTATATGCTCAACGCTACCAGCCAACAGATATTGATTTCGTTTCCAATACATTTAATCGCAACTATGATGACGTGTATGAGAATCTTATTAGTTTTACCTGGCAAGCTTATGAAGGGTTTAGTGCGTTTAGTCGTTATGAAATATATAGAAGTGTTGGTGACAATTGCTCAAAAGACACTGCTGTTTTAATTAGTACTATAACCGATTCTAACATAACAGAGTTTACAGATTTAAACCCACCAGCAGAAGAAAAACTGTGCTATTATTTAAAAATTTATACAGAGCAAGGTCTTTTAGGAGAAAGTATACTTCATAGTGTAACTACTTATTTAATACAACCAACACCTGTTGGATTAAATCAGCCAACCGTTTTGAATAATCAAATTCAGTTTCATTGGCAGGAAAGTAGCGACCCTTATTTTTCGCACTATGAATTGGTATACTCAAATTATAGTGCAGGGATAACAGCTTCAGGAAGTCAAGAATATACGGTTGCCAATATTTATGATATAAGCACAACGGCTTATTTGGATGAAAACCCTCCTTATTTGGAAAATCCGTATTATGTGTTGTATGTTCATAATATTTTTGGTAACCGAACATTTGCGTTTAATAGTGAGGTTACAACAGAATGGGAAGTCGCTTATAAAAGAGATGAAATTATTGGGTTTCAACAAGTAAATTCTTATGCTATTGATCCAGACGAACCTGTGGTATATTTTTATGGTAGAGAGAGTGGCGAAGGGACTTCGTATAATATCCATCGGTTTAATTACAATACAAATCAAACGGAAGCCATATCAAATTTAAGTCCTCCACTTTCAACAGATGTCCCCATTAAAGTTATTAATTCAAGTAACGGAAAAGAGATCATCATTGAGCAGGGCAGTAAATTATACGTTTATAATGCCGTTACCCTGGAGTATAAATATGATTTAGAAACAGGAATATCAATCAACGATTTTATATATACTTCTAATGGGTTTTGGGTTTTAACCAATTATCAAAATGTATATGCCTTTACAAGAGACAATGCTAATTTTGATTTGATTGATTCCAAGCCTCATTTTACAACTAATCAAGGGAGTTATAACTATCAGGTTTATGAACTAAGTAATAACAGAGTTTTGATAGGACATACCAATCAATCAAACAGTTATTTGTTTGATTTAGGCAATGATGGCATGCTCACATTTAATCAAGTTGCGCCTATTCCTGTTATGAGTAATTGGAATTATGAGGCTCAGTATAATGCTTCGGGAGCGTACATTATAAACTTTATAGAAAACAGGTTGTATTCAACAACCACTTTTTCATTTTTAGAGTCTTTTGAGCAGCCTCACTTTTCTTCAGGAATAAGTTTAGATGGTTTAAAAATATTTGGTTCTAATAATGATCCAGATTGGCAAATTACACCAGAAAGCATCCATGCTAAAGAGGCTGTAATATATTATAGGAACACACAGACTTCACAACAGTATTCAACCATAGGGTATCCACATATTGTATTTGAAAATTACAATGGTGATATCATGAGTATATCCAGTGGGTTAAAAAAAGATCATTTAGGTCATAATATTAACAATAAAGCCGATTTGTTTATTGAAATGGTAAATGAATGACCTATGAATAAAATCTTATTGTATCTCATTGATAAGTTTCTAACAAAAAAGTAAGGTGTAATAGCCAAAATATCAATAATTATCAGTATTTTAAAGACTTCAATTCTTGTTTTGTTTGTTGATAAAAAAGTGATGCTTACTGGGAGTTTTACTAAATAAGTAGAATGACCGATTTTAAGTATTTGTTACCATTAAATTGAAAATATTTTTTCTTTAAATAAAGAATTTATATTAAACTTAGAAAAGCCGACTGAATCTTTTCTTTGTAGCATTTAAATGAGGGCAAGAACAGCAACCGCATTATGTTTGTGGTTGTTTAATATTAAATAGCTTTGCAGAGGCAGAGCTATTACATGGAAATTTGAGGCGTCTAGTTTTTCTGCGATAGGCAACTCAAATATATTTAGTCTTAATGCACCTTGGAATTGGATCAATAAGTTGAAGGTATAGATGGTTTTTTTTGAATCTATTGTGTTTTCAGATGGGCAATTATAAATTTTCTAATTTTTTTTAAAAAAGTAAGAAGTTCTTAATTTTTTAACTTTCTCAAAAACTATTATATGAACATTTACATTACAATACTGTTAGAATTTTTACTTATTTCGTCAAGTGTTCTTTTGTTGTTTAGATTTAGGAGTAAAATAGGTTTAGCTCCACTCTATATTCTTTTAGGTGCTGTTCAATACATTCAGGCATTTTCTGGAACCATGATTAACTTTAAAGTTTTTGAAAAGTTTACCATTTATCCAGGATCTGTTATTATGTTTTGTGCCGTTTTGTTTGCGGTATTGTTAATTTATATAAAAGAAGGAGTTTCCAGTGCTAGAACGCTTATTATTGGAATAATCATTTCAAACTTTATCATATCTGTATTGTTTGAAATAACATATATACAAGAATTTACCTCACAGAACTTAAATGAGGCAGTGCCTACATCTATATTTTTAATAAATTATGAATATTTCATTACAGGAACTATTATTTTGCTGGTAGACTTTATTTTGATGGTTATTATCTATCAGTTTTTAGTTTCAAAAATCAGTAATTTATATTTCTTTTTAGTGCTTTTCTTATCACTTTTCTTAGTTTTGATTTTCGATTCTTTAGCGTTTAATCTCATTCTAAAAATGAGATCAGGGGAATTGGTGAATTCGTTAATAGGTCATCTTATTGGGAAATCTGTTTCTGCGTTAATATTTTCTGTTATTTTATATCTTTATTTAAGGTTTATAGACCAAGAGAAAAGCAATGTGTCTTTTATAGCCAATCAAAACCGAGATATATTTTCTATAATTAGATATAGAAAAAGATACCTCGATCTTAAAGTTGAAAAAGCACAAGTTGAAAAAAAACTCACCTCACAAATTGAATCCACTTTAAACCACATCTCAGATGGTTTTGTATCGTTAGATACAAACTGGTGCTATACCTACATAAACATTAAAGCAGGAGAGCTTGTTGGAAGGTCACCAGAGAGTTTAATGGGAAAGCATATTTGGACAGAATTTCCAGAATTAGTTAATGATCCTTTTTATAAAGAATGCTATAGAGCATCAGAGACCAAAGGAACCATATATTTTGAAAACTATTATAAACCATTTGATAAGTGGTTTGAAAGCAGGGTTTATCCATCTGAAGATGGACTGGCTATTTATTTTACGGATATCACAGAAAAAAGACAAGCCGAAACCAATAACCAAATGCTATTATCATTAATTGAAACAAGTGACGATTTTATAGGTTTAGCAACGTTAGAAGGCAAACCTGTTTATTTAAATGCCAAAGGAAGGCAATTGGTTGGATTAGATATAGATGAAGATTTGCCAAACTCTGTAGCAGATTTTTTTCCAGAAAATTATAGAGACAGCATATTAAATAAACATTTCTTAGATATACACGATAGCAACAAATGGAATGGTGAAGTTCAATTTAAAAACTTTAAAACAGGCAATTTAATTCCAATAGAAATGTCTAGTTTTTTAATAAGAGACAACATCACCAACGAACCTATAGCATTAGGAAATGTAGCTACAGATATTACGGAAAGAAAAAGAACAGAAACAGAATTAAAAAAACATAAAAACAACCTAGAAGAGTTAGTAGAACTAAGAACATCTCAGTTAGAGAAAGAAAAAATAAAAGCACAATCTGCTGATTTAATGAAATCTGCGTTTTTGGCAACCATGTCTCACGAACTAAGAACACCTATGAACTCAATTATAGGGTTTACAGGAATCTTATTAAAAGAGTATGCAGGACCATTAAATGAAGAACAAAAAAAGCAACTATCCATGGTTAAAACAAGTGGGCAGCATTTACTTGGTTTAATTAACGATATTTTAGATATTTCTAAAATTGAAGCAGGTAAATTAAAAGTGTCATTTGCACCATTTAATTACTTAACAACCTTAGAAAAAACAATTGATTTTTTATCTCCGCAAGCAGTAAAAAAAGGCCTTGTAATAGAAACCGAAATAACTGAATTGGAAATTATAATCAATAGCGATGAGAGAAGAGTTGAGCAAGTACTTTTAAATTTATTATCAAATGCTATAAAGTTTTCTGAAAAAGGAACCATTTTAGTTAAAGTAGATATTATTGAGAATTTGCTCGTTACACAGATAATTGACCAAGGTATCGGAATAAGCAAAAAAGACCTAAATAAATTATTTATGCCTTTTATACAACTCAATGGAGGGCTTAACAGAACACATGAAGGCACAGGTCTTGGTCTGGCCATTTGTAAAAGTTTAATTACTAAATTAGGTGGCTCAATTCATGTTAAAAGTAAAAAAGGAGAAGGGAGTAATTTTACATTTAAATTGCCAATTCAATAATATAACTATGTTAAAAGAAAATAAAAAGACAATTTTTATATTTATAAGTTAGCATTTTGACAATAAACTTAATAAGCAGATTTGTTTATGAAACCAACAATATTAATAATAGAAGATAATGAACAAAACATGTACATGTTGTCGTTTCTTCTAAAACAAAACAATTACAATGTCATAATGGCTTTTAATGGTATTGATGGGTTAAAATTGGCACACGAAAACAACCCTGAAATTATTTTAATTGACATTCAGCTCCCAGATATGGATGGTTATGAAATTTGTAATAAATTACGTCATAACGGTCTATCAAAAAGTACAGTTATTATTGCAGTAACCTCATATGCTATGGGAGGAGATAAAGAAAAGGCTATAGATGCAGGCGCAGATGGGTATTTAGAAAAACCAATTAATCCAGAGACTTTTGTAAAACAAATGGAAAGCATTGTAAATGCAAAGAAATGAATAAAAAAACGATTTTAATAGTAGACGATACTTACGAAAATTTATACTTATTAAGAGTCATACTTGAAGAAGCTGGATATCATGTAATAGAAGCCAATGATGGTAGGGAAGGGTTAAAAAAATTACATGAAAACAACCATGTAGATCTTATTGTTTCTGACATTTTAATGCCAGTAATGGATGGCTATATGTTTTGTCAGGCATGTAAAAAAGATAAGTTGTTTAAAAACATACCGTTTGTTTTTTACACCTCTACTTACACTGAAAAATTAGATGAAGACTTTGCGTTAAAATTAGGCGCAGCACAATTTTTGCGAAAACCAATAGATCATGATGAACTACTTTTTACTGTAAATGATATTTTTGATTCGGTAAAAAGCAAAGTAAAATACATTAAAAAAGTAAGAATATCTGAAGATGAAGTTTTAAAGCTTTACAGTGAAAGACTCATTAATAAATTAGAGCAAAAAAATTTAGATCTTGGTCATGAAGTATTAGAACGACAAAAAGCCGAGCAATTATTAATTCAAAAAAATGAAATATTAGATTTAATAGCTGTAAATACACCTTTAAATAAGATATTTGATCAGTTACTTTTAAATTTTGAATCCCATCACCCAAATTACTTAGGTGCCTTATCTTTATTAGATGAAGACGGCATACACCTAGATTTAATTTCAGCGCCATCAATGCCAAAAGCATACAATTTAGCTGTAAAACGAGGTGTAATTAATGAAAAAGCAGGCTCATGTGGTACAGCAGCATTTACTAAAAAACCCGTTATAGTTTCGGACATAAGTAAAAGTAAATTATGGGCAGATTATAAAGATGCAGCTCTAAAACATGATCTGAAATCATGTTGGTCAATACCAATTATGTCAAAAAATGATACTGTTTTAGGCACTTTTGCAATTTATAGCAAATCTATAAGCACACCATCATTAGAAGATATCAGTGAACTTAACTTTGCTGTTAGTTTAGCCAAAATCGCAATTGAAAAATTTAGAATAGTTGAAGAAAACAGAAAAAAGGACGAGTCTTACAAGGCCTTAATAGACCAAGCAAGTGATGCAATACTAACTTATACACTTGATGGTAATATTTATAATTACAATAAAGCTTCATACAGTTCTCTTGGCTACACAGAACAAGAGTTTTTAACATTAAAAATACAAGATTTACTGGTTGGTGATATTGTTGAAAACCCTGAAATTCTTAATAAGATACAAAAAGAAGAGCATGTAATTTTTGATAGGCAGTTTAAGCATAAAAACGGCTCCGTAATAGATGTGGAAATTTCAGCAAAATTACAGAAAGACGGGAAAATACTCGCTATTGCACGTGATATTACAGAATGGAAAAAGAATTTAAAAGAATTAAATATATTGCGAAAACAACTTGAGCAAGAAAACATTTACCTAAGAAATGAACTAGACTTGGTCTTTAATTATGAAGAAATGGTTTATGGTAGTGTTGAATTTAGTGATGTGCTAACAGAAGTTGAAAAAGTCGCTCCAACCAATGCCACTGTGTTGCTTTTAGGAGAATCAGGTACAGGCAAAGAGTTATTGGCAAGAGCTATTCATAATACAAGCAATCGTAATAACAAACCCTTAATAAAAGTAAACTGCTCAGCAATACCTAGAGAGCTTATTGAGAGTGAGTTGTTTGGACACAAAAAAGGATCGTTTACAGGTGCCTTTAATGACAAAATAGGGAAGTTTGAATTAGCAGATGGAGGTTCTTTGTTTTTAGATGAAATAGGCGAATTGCCTTTAGATATGCAACCTAAAATTTTAAGGTTTTTACAAGAGGGCGAAATTGAAGTGGTAGGAGGTACTGGACTCAAAAAGTTAGATGTAAGAGTTATAGCTGCTACAAATAGAAACCTTAAAGAGGAAATTACTAAAAAACAATTTAGGGAAGATTTATATTTCCGTCTTAATGTATTCCCAATTGAAATTCCACCTTTACGACAAAGAAAAGATGATATTCCTTTATTGGTTGAGCATTTTGTAGATAAGTTTAATAAAGCTTACAGTAAAAATATTAAGTATATATCCGATGAGGCGATGTCAAAATTAATAGATTATGAATGGCCTGGTAATATCAGGGAGCTAGAAAATTTAATTGAACGAGCCTCGATCTTATCTACAAATGACACCTTGATTATTCCAGGATTCGGATCGTCCAGTAAAAAAATAAAATCCATAAACAGCACTAAGGACATGTCTTTAGATGCTGTGCAACGTAACCATATTCTTCACGTTTTAAAACAATGTGATTGGAAAATTAGCGGAGCAAATAGCGCATCAGAATTATTAGGTTTAAAACCAAGCACTTTGCGCGATAAAATGCAAAAACTTGGAGTGAAAAAACCAAACAAAAATTAACGGAATGCCGTTAATTTATAAAAAACACATAAGCACTGCACGGTATTTCGTGACTATTGATTTCAGTAGTCATAAATTTTAAAATTACAACACGCTAGCTATAAGTAATTTACATAATAATTTCTTTTATATTTCTTTTTGGCATATCAATTGGATTAATCTTTCTATATGAAGCACAATTATGAGAAATGTAGTGAGGTTTGATGAAATTGAATTTTGGGTTGACCAAAATATAATTTACTGTGATTTTAATGCAGACTTGCTTGAAAGCTATCAAAAGGTAGATGTTGAGGAAATATTTTACAATGGTATTTCTATATTATCCAATGGTAAATACTTGCCAATTTTAATTAATCTTGAAGATATTAGCAGTGCAAATGCAATTAAAATATTTAAGTTTTTATCAAATAGTACTATAGTTAAAGAAATTGTGCTTTCTAAAATATTTTTAGTTCGCTCAGTTGGTGTAAAGGTTGTGCTTTCATTATATAACCTAGTAGGTGACCCTGTTGTACCTATAAAAGTTTGTAATGACTTTAACTTGGCTGTTAAATACTGCCATAAAGATTACAGTGCTTTTAACACAATAAGCTAATCATGAACGGATGAGTAAAATGATAAAATTTCATAATGCAATGTTTTGGACTGATGATACAGACATACTTTATTGTGAGTTTACTAATCAGAAACAAAACCATAAATTGGATGTTGATTTTGTGAAATTTTATATAGATGCTATTACCAATTTGTGTAATGGTAAGGCCATGCCATTTCTTATTGATTTAAGAGGTTCTCGTGGTACTTTTTCAATTTCAGCAGCTAAATTGTTGGCTAAAGACTCAGAGCTAATTAAGTTAAGGATTTCAGAGTCTTTTGTAACCAATACAATAGGAATTAAATTGTTGATTACTACCTATAAGCGGTTGTATGACCCAATTACTCCTTTTGGCATATTTAACAATATAGAAGATGCAAAAATATTTTGTAACGCTTACAAAAATGAAGTTGAAGAAAGTGTTTAAATAATATTTAGCTCATTGCAAACCCAAGGGCGATAGGAGCGCAGACCTAAAACCCTTGGCAGTGAGTTAATTTATAATTATATTAAAAAAAGAATACAATTAGTTTGATTAATGATCTCATTGCAAATCAAGGGTGATAGGAGCGCAGACCTAAAGCCCTTGGCAGTGAGTTTCTTAAATAAGCCCAATTAGTTTTGTGTTGAAGTAAATAGAGTAGAAGCTACTTTGCAAAATGCTCAAACTTCTAGAATTAATTTTGTTCCTTATAAATAGTCAAGCTTGCTTTAAAGCCAGTTCGAATAAGCCATTTGTTTGAAGCCAACAAATTGCCATCTTGATCAAACACTTGTAGTTGTGCGGTATTCGGACTTGAAGTTCCTTCGTTTAAAGCCACAAAGTTTATGGTGTTGTAGCCTTCAACCAAATCTACATCAATCACAAAGAAATCGCCTTTTAAAACAATGTTTGGATGAATAACAGCATTGTTCAGCATGAGTTTTATTCTATCGCCATCAACATACTCGTGATCTCGGCATTTTATTACAATGACTTTTGATTTTGTTGAGAGCTCACCTAAATTATAGTCTTTACTAAATTGAGCTAAGTCTTTTTGGTCTTCTCCAAATTTCTGTTTAATCTTCCAGGTAGGTTGTACCAAATCACTTTTTTGCACCATGTTTACACCAGATTTTTTCTTGAAAGGGTCACTAAGTTCTGTGAAATTAATTGTTGGACGTATGTTTTTATTGGTTAAGCCAGAAATTGGAGCTATTTTTAATCTAGCATCTAAGGGTAGTTCTATTTTTACACTATCTATGGCTTCAATTCTAAAACCATTATTACGCATATCAATTTGTGCATTGGCATGATGGAAAAAGATGCTGGACAATAGTAAAATGGTAATAATTATAAACCTCATAAACTCGTTAGTGCATTTAACACTTCAAATATAAACCTTTGTAAAAAAGTACATCATAATTACTTGGTATTAACGTAACTTTCTTACAATTTTATATCTCTTTAACAAAAAGTGTTCCATTATGTTGGTTTTAAAGAGATTTATAGTTTTGGTTCAAGCCATAAATAACCAATGCTTAAAATGAACACTAAATAAAACCAAACTAAAGATAATGGTTGGCGTGTGGTAAACTGTTTATTGGTTACAGCTTTTGCAGTGCTAAATTGCCTTTTATTTGCTTTAGTTGTATTGTATGATTTTAGAGATTTCCATTTGGTTGTATCAGTCACATAATAACGAAAAACTTGAGTTGTGTCCTGTGCTAAACTCAGTTTTTGCCAGCCTGTTGTTTTAGGATATGTTTTGCCTTTCCAGAGGTGACTGTTATTAAGATCATTAATAAGAGGAATAAGGTCGTTCTGCTCACTTAAAGATTTGGGTTTGTCTATTTGTGTTCTAAGCTTAAACTTTAAAGGTTCATCTTTAAAAATCACTGAGCTACTTGTTTCCCAATGTACAATAGGAATTTGCTTTTTGCTTATAGCATTAATGGTTTCAGACCAAAGCGTTTGGTACACCTTATCATTGCCATTAAGAATAAGTTGATAAGTATTTTCAAAAGCTGAAAGTCCAATTTTTCCTTGCCCAAGGGTTTTGCTAGCAGTAAGTATTTGATTGTTTACTTCAAAAATACTCTGTAATGTAAAGTTTGGTTTTAAATGTAAAGGACTTTTTGTAAAACCTATTTTTGGCCAAGCTTCCATATTAATTTTAGTAATATTATCTGCTTGAACATTAAAATCGGTTAGATAATTAACAATTCCATTAAATACTGTGTTCGATTGAATAAAAACACCTAGTCCATCATTTCTAACAGCTTTTTCTAAACTGCTTTTCTGATTTCTACCTAGATTTCTAAACGATTGTGCATCTATAATAACCAAATCAAAGTTTTGTAAAGTCTTCTCAGAAAAATCAACTGCTGTTTTGGTGTTTAAATTAAAGTATTCATACTTAAATTTCCCTCTGGTTACCTGACTTCGTACTGTAAGTTGATGTCCTTTTTCGGCAAGATAATTTTTTAAATATTTGGTTTCAAACGTTGGAAATCCATTAATGATTAAAATGCTTAAGTCACTTTCTGGCACAACGCGAATCCCGATTGGGTTTGAATTGATGAGGTTGTTCAATGAATCTTTTTCAATCAAATGGTATTCGTAATTACCAATCACATTCAGTTGCGTTGATAATTTAAACGGTTGCGTTGAATCGGTTGAAAAAACAATGGAGTCCAAACCTGTATTTGCAGGACTTTCCAGAATAATTTTTCTTCCTTTTTTTGCATTGGCATAAAGTCCTTCAATATTTATTGTATTTCCTACTACCTGTTCTTGATCAAACTTCAATTGAACAATGCCAGAAGCTTTAGGGTTTCCTAAATAAGATACATTTAAACTATCCAATTGATAAAAATCAAAAGGTGCTATGCCTTCACCTAAAATGTAAATGGTTGATGGTTTTTTGTTTGGGTTTATAAAGGATTCATTAACCTCATAGTTTAATACCTGAATCTTTTTGTTTGAATTTTTTATGCTATCCAGTTTGTTTACATCATATCCTTTGGTAAGAACAACCATTTTATAGGTATCAAGCTGTGAAACCACTAATGGCTTCAATACAATGAATGCTAAAGATGTAAGTGCAACAGAGGCAAGTACCAGTTTTAAATACAGTTTGGATTTGTTGGGTTGCTGCCATTCTTTCCAAGCAAATACAAGCCAAAGCAGTATTGCAAAAATAACAACGTACCAAAACCAATGGTTATTTATAAAGCTCAAGCTATCAATCATGTATTTCAAGTTCTTTTAATAAAAGTTGATTGATTTGGTCTGAAAACCTATCGGATTTTGATGGATGAAATTCAGACGAAGGAATGGCTTTTATCAATCCTTTTTGAATTGTTCTAAGCATCTCTAGAGTTGTGTCTTTATTTTCGGAAAGCTGTTTTAATTCTTGAAGCGTTTGTAAAAATTGTCCAGGATTTTCAATTGCTTTTTGTGCCAATTCGTTCCCTGCTCTTTCAAATAAACTTTGGTCTCTTTCCGAAATAATGCTATTATTGTTTATAATTTGTTCAATCCTATAAATGGCTGTACGAATGGATGGGAACAATACTTCGTTTTCTAAAGTTTCGTTTTTGCGATAGCTGTTAATGTCTTCCAATTTACCAGAAAGCCGAGTATCTTCCTTGATAGGAGGTGGATCAAAGCCAATTCTGTGTACATAAATACGAGCACTATTTTTAATGTCTTGCAATAAGGTTAAGGCTCTGTATTGGTAAGGCAATGACTTTTCTGGTTCGTAAAGCCTTAAATAAAGCTCAGAATCCCACATTTCACCAAGAGCTTTTAGTAATTTGCTTCGTAGGGATTCTTCAAATAAAGTTGCCATTTCGGCATCATCATGGCTATGTGCAAAGGCTTCCAAAGGATTTTCACTTTCTCTTTCTTTCTTTTCTTCTACTAAATTATGTTCGTTAGAGCCATCATGATCATGTGTGTAAGCAGCTAACAAATCTTCTTCACCTTCTTCGCCATGGTGTTCGTTTTCTGCCTCAAAATCTTCAAGGTTATCTTGGGTAATTACACCTTCTTCTTCAGCTTGTTCCTCGCCCATAAACTCGCCATACTTAATTCTGAGTGCTTTTTGGTCAAAACCGAGTTCATTGCTCGTAAAATTGAAGTCTTTTTTTGAAAGTTGACCTCGTTGTTTAATGAGTTTTTCGGTGTCAATGATGAGTTGTCGTTGACTTCTAAAATAATCAGGCATTCTATCTACGCCAAGTGTACCTTCAACACCAAAGGTGTTTGTAGTGGTATCTTTGATGGCCACAAAATAGGTTTCACTACGAGAAATATTTGGCTTTGGCGTTTTTAAATCTGAAGCTTGAACATAAAAATATAGCTCGTCGCCAGGCTCCATTTTCATGGCTTCAAGATTGATTGTTTTTGATAAATTTTGCGATTTCGCACCTCGTTTTAAGCTAGTGTCAAAACTTAATTGTTCTTCCCTAAATTTTACAGACTCGCCAGTTCCTTTGCTTACTGTTGCAATAATATAGGCTTCATTTAAACCATAATCGTCAGTAATTTCACTGTTAAACTGTACGGTTTTGTAGTCAGTAAACTCAAATTGAGTAAATTGTTCAATCCCTTTAATATCAACCGTTGGCGCTTCATCTTTGGTAACTTCAATAGCGTATAAATCTGAGAAGTAAGTATTGCCTTTTTTATCTGAAAACTTAAAATTATAAAAGCTGGAACCAGTTAAATTAAGACTGTAGGTGTATTTTCCATCTTTTAGTTCCATTGCGTAACTATTGTCTATGTTTTCAATAGAAACTGTTTCCAGGGCATCATTAAATTCAAGTTCCCAACTTATGCGTGAACCTTCAACAGCTATTACATCCATTGTTGAAGATTTTGAAGCGCGAAGATTAGTGTAATTAGGATAATAAATGGTTAAAGATTGATTGAGGAGTTTCGGAATTTCAGCTTGTAAATCTGTGGAATCAGTTGGTTGAAAACTGATAACATCTTTTTTATTAATAGGACTTTGTTCAGTTGTAAAATAATCCGTAAGATTAAATTGATACGCTAAAAACCCAATTAAGATTAAGGAAACGGCAACGATACAGCTTTTAATGAGATTGTTAGGAGGACTGATATTGCGAACTTCAGCACTTAAGCGTTGGACTATTTTTTGCTGTTGGAGCATTGCTAAGCTTGAAAGGTTTTCTGAGGGTTTGAGCAATAGGCTAGTGCTGTGTTCTAAAGTTGCAGCATGATTGTCAATAAAGCTACTTGATGCTTTTATGTTAGGTTGCCAAGGTTTTTTTATAAAAGACATTAAAGCACTTATTAAAATAAATCCTAGCACAGCAAACAACAAATTTGTACTTAAAAAGTAAACCAAAATAGCACTGCCTAAGGCATATAAAAACACTTCAAGATAGAGTAGGAGCTGCCAGCGCTGAGTAAATTTTGTCAGTATGTTTTTTGCTTCTATCATTGCTTTCTATAATTTGCTACAATACGTTCACACAAAAGTGTTAGTCCTAAAATAAGCCATAACCATTTTGAAATGGATGTATAGTTAGCTTTTTTACTTGTTATCTTAATATCAGAAAATGTTGGTAATAACTCAGCTTTTGAAAATGATCTCTTATCATTTTCTTCAATGACTTGCTTTACATCTTGATTGATATCTAAAATATTTAAAAGTTGTTCTGGTAAAAAATGGTCTAAGCTATTTTCTGTATTTAAATGATTGGTAAGGTAAAACAGGTTTTTTACAGAACTCTCTTCAATAAGGGAATGGCTTAAATGAGCTTCTTGGAACAGAAGTGTTTTTTTTACACCTTTAGGAAGTGCTGATTGATTTGACAACCAAATGGTTAAATCAAATCCTTCAGTATCGAAATTATGATCTTGAGTTTTGGTAATTTCAAAAGTTCTGTTGATGTGTTTTGAGGCTGCATTAAGAGAGGCTTCCAGGTATTTTGAATCATTAATAAAAGTGTCTTCATAGTACAATACAATCTTTACAGGATTCTCTTCAACTAGTTCCAATTCTGTTTGAGTAAAATCACTTTCATTAATCAACTTTTTTTCAAACGAAGTGTAGTTGGCATTGCTAAGCATTGAGAGCAATTCAACATTATCATCAACTTTTCTAGCTTTAATTGGGAGGTTTTCAGTAAGAGCTTCTGTATCAAAAATGATCCATTCCATAGTTTTATTTATAGATGGTCTCATTCCTTTAAACCCTGAAGCCAAGGCTTTGGTGTAAACCACAATGCTATCTGAATCAATGTTCTGCATCTCTTTTGCTAGTTGCCAATAATTAGGTGTTTTTTTGCTAATATTTTCTAAATCGATATCTTCTAAATAAGGAAAGCCAGAAGTTAAAAGTCTTACATCTTTGCTACCTTCAATAGAGTTTAAAATGTTTTCTGACTTGTCATTATCCAATAAACTAGGTTCAATAATATAGGTAATGGCTGTTTTGTCTGTTTTTAATTTGATTTGTGGTTCAGCCAAAACAAAAACCACCAAAGTGATAATTAATATTCTTAGCAACAGCAGTAATAATTCATTAGGTTGTATGCTACTTGTTTGTTTTGATTCAGATTCTCGTAATAGCTCTATACTACCAATTTTAACGGTTTTTCCTTCTTTTTTACTCCACAAATGAATGGCTATTGGTACAATTAAACCAAGTAAAGCCCATAGATATGTTGGATTTAAAAAAGACATGTTACATTAAATAATTTCTACGTTTTAAAAAGAGTTTTATAGCTTCGCCAAGAGGTTCGTTTAAGCTGAACATTTGATAACTAATATTGTTTGAAAGCAATAAGTCTTTTGTGGCTTTCATTTTTAGTTTCAACAATTTCTTATATTGTTTTTTGGCTGCCTTGGCGTCAACTTTTAGTTTGGTTCCTGTTTCTAAATCTTCAAAAGTAATCATGCCTTTGTAGTTAAATTTCAACTCTTTTTCACCCATTAAATGCAGAACAACCACTTCATTTCTCAAGGTTTTTAGTCGTTTGATAAAATTGGTTAATTCTTCATCATGTTCATACATATCTGTGATGAAAAAAATCAATTCTTTATGTGTGTTGTCATGAAGTTTGAAAGACGAATCTGAACCTTGAGGCCATTTTCCTTGAGGTTGAATGTTGATTAACTCTAATAACATTCTATTATAATGTTGCTTTTGTATTTTTGGCTCAATACTGTGTAATTGTTTTTCATTAAGTGCAAACAAACCAACAGCATCGCCTTGATTGTGAGATAAATAAGCCAATGAGGCAATAAGCACTTTTGCCAAATCCATTTTAGACAAATCACCTTCTTTGTGAAGCATGGAATTACTAGTATCTAAGATAAATTTAATAGAAATATTAGTTTCAATTTCAGACTGCTTGATGTAGTAGCGTCCTGAGCGAGCAAGCATTTTCCAATCGAGTAAACGTAAATCGTCACCAGGTTCATAACCTCTAAATTGGCTAAATTCCATTCCAGCACCAACACGTCTGCTATGGTTTAAACCATTTAAATAACCATCAACTATAACACGAGAAATCAATGCCATTCCTGAGACGGAATTGATAATTTCAGGCTTTAATAATTGACGATAATCTTGTTTCACGTTGTTATGCTTAAAGTTTTATACTTTTAAATAATTCTTCAGTAACCTTATCAGAAGTAATCCCTTCAGCTTCAGCTCTAAAGTTTACAATAACTCTGTGTCTTAATACAGGATAGGCAACCTGTTTTAAATCTTCAGGTGTAACAGCTAGGCGACCTTGCATAAGTGCTCTAGCTTTCGCAGTAACAATAATGGCTTGTCCAGCCCTTGGTCCAGCTCCCCAACTAACCCATTCTTTTACATAAGAGTTATCTGAGGTTTCAGGTCTGGTAGCTCTTACAATTTTGCTTACATAAGCAATTAAGTCGTCACTAATAGGAACTTCTCTAACCAGCTCTTGAAGTCTTATAATCTCTTCTGCTGAAATGATTTTGGATGGTTTTTTAGATTTTGTTCCAGTGGTTGCTTTTAATATGGTAGTTTCTTCTGAAGCGGTTGGATAGCCAATTTTTATATAAAATAAAAATCGGTCTTGTTGTGCTTCTGGTAAAGGAAATGTTCCAGATTGTTCAATTGGGTTTTGCGTTGCTAGGATGAAGAAAGGTCTATCTAAATTATAGGTGTTTCCTGAATAGGTAACTTCAAATTCTTGCATGGCTTCCAATAAGGCTGCCTGTGTTTTTGGAGGCGTTCTATTGATTTCATCGGCTAGAACAATGTTTGCGAAAATGGGTCCTTTACTAAATTTAAAAAACTTCTTCCCAGTGGAATGGTCTTCCTCTAATATTTCTGTACCAATAATGTCTGAAGGCATTAAATCTGGAGTAAACTGAATACGTTTAAATTTTAAATCGACCGTTTCTGCCAAAGTCCTGATCATTAAGGTTTTTGCTAAACCAGGAACACCTTCCAATAAGGCATGACCTCCAGCTAGAAAAGTTATGATGAGTTGTTCAACGGTTTCTTCCTGACCAATAATGACCTTGCCAATTTCTTTTTTTAAATCGGAAAGTTTTGTGGTTAAACCGTTTACTTCTTGTTCAATTGTTGCTAAGTTTTTATCCATAATTTTATGTTATGATGTGAGTGCGTACATCACTATATTTACCGCAAAGCGTGTGTTGTCGTTTTTATACCATCGTTTGTTTCTAAAGTCGTAATCCCATTCGCAACCATAATCTTTATTGCTGAACAAAACACCAATGCGTCCATTGACTTCAATAGCTTTTAAGTAGTCGTGAACCAAATCGTCTCCCCAACCATTTAATTCTTGTGAGGTTGTTGGAGGTCCATCTTCAAACTTGAAAAACACATTGTATAGTTCATGATTATTAGGTATTTTTTTTAGCTCATTTGGAAAAATATCTTCCATTTGTCGTTCAAATGATTTTGAAAAAAGTCCATCAATATCATGGTTACAATCATCAACAAATACAAAACCACCATTCATGACATATTTTTTAAAATTGTCTCGTTCTTTTTTTGTGAATTGTACCAATTTGTGGCCAGATAAATAGCAAAAAGGACAGTTAAATATATCATCACTACTCAGAGGAATAATATTTTCTTTTGTATCGACCTTCAATGTTGTGTATTCAACCAATGAATTCAATACATTGGAAGGCATGCGTTGGTCAACATCCCAATCGCCTGATTCGTATTGAAGTCGTGTAAAAAAAAATGCGTTATTCAATGATTGATGAATTTAATTCTCAAGGCTATTTAGCAGTCCAATTTATTGAATATTATTAATTCTGAACCCTTTCTTTAGATTCTATTAACAGTTTTATATATTGTTTTTGTTAAAATGAAGATCAAAAAATAGTATTATTTATTTTTTTAGTTAACTTTATTAATTGAAAGAAGTGTAAGGTAGCGTTCCCCAATTTATGTCAAACCTTCCTTCGGTTATTTCAATAATCTCTGATGCGTCATTGCTATTTACTGCCTTGCAGTAAAATGTCCCTGACACGATTTGGTTGTCAAAATCATAACGTGTAATCGATAGTGAGCCCTCTCCCTCAATGGAACAGAACCACTTAAATTGTTGCGATGATTCGTCCCACCACCTGCACCTAATGTTTAGTGTTGGGTAGGCATCAACATTACCTTCACAGTTACTTTCGTTTAGGGTAAAGATGCCTTCGCCGTTTTCGTGCAGGTTTATAATATGGATATCCAAAAGGCCTCCATTACCACTTTTATAGTCATGAACCTTAATTTCATTATAAGTTATTTGAGGCGGAATGCCACCAGCAACAAAAGACATTCCAGAATCAGGTCCCATTATGGTTCCTGTGCCATCTCTTGGTATTAATAAGTTGCCGTTTACATAAGCACCAAATGTATTTTCGCCAGTTTGCGTTATTGGTGGAAGTGTTGGTTGAGAATCGTTATCGTCGTTATTGCTACAGTTTATTAAGAGTAGTGAGCAGATGGATAATATTAAAAGTTTTGTTTTCATGTTATTGTTTTGAACAAAAAAACTGGTTGATATAATCTTATACCAACCAGTTTTAATTGCATTAAAATAATCTAAACAGCGTCAGATAAACTCGTAAAGGTAAAGTCTCTTACCTTCATGTATGGAATTAAGTTTCCATCAATACGAACTTGCTGACCAAGTGTTTCAAGGTTATTAAGCATGATAATAGGGCTTTCATTAAATCTGAAGTTCTTAACAGGGTGTTTGATTTTTCCGTTTTCAATATAAAACGTTCCATCACGAGTAAGACCAGTAAACAGTAGTGTTTGAGGGTCTACACCACGTATGTACCACAGCCTTGTTACTAGAATTCCTTTTTTTGTATCTTTTATTAAATCTTCTAATGATGCAGTACCACCTTCCATAATAAAGTTTGATGGTCCAGGAACTGCCTCAACCCCTTTTTCTTTAGCCCAAAAACGATCATAGGCTAAATTTTTAACCACGCCATTTTCAATCCAACTCATCTTTTTTAAAGCTTGTCCAGCACCATTCCAAGTAGCTGTTGGTACATCTGGATGTAAAGGATCTGACCAAATATTGACACGCTCATCTACAATTTTTTGACCTAGTTTTGTTCCACCACCTTCTTTACTCATAAAGCTTCTGCCTTCATCAGCAGTACGAGCATTTAAAGCGCCTCCCATATTTCCTAATAAACCTATTGAGGCAGCAGGCTCAAGAATCACTGTATATTTTCCAGGTTCTATAGCTTTAGCTTCTCTAGACATAAGCGCTTTATCTATTGCTACTTTTGAAGCTTCAGCAGCGTCAAATTTATTGACATCATTAAAATCTCTAGAAACCCAACCAGAGCCAGTACCATCATTACTTCTCATGGTCACGGTAAAACTGATATCTGTAGATTTATTGTAAGCGAAGAGACCTTTAGAGTTCATCATTGCTGAAAAACCAGCAGAGTCATTTAAAAAACCAGCAGCAGTAACATCGTTAGCAGCAGCAGGCTCAATACTGCTATTGGCTACCATGGCACGATATTCAGGTGTGATTTTGGCAGTAGCTTCACTATATGTTATAGCGTCATCGTAAGATTGTGGACCTAGAGGCTCCATAAACTCTGGATTTTCTGGTGATATTTTAGCGAGTTCTTCAGCTCTTTGTACAACTTTTCGAAGTGATTCATCATCAAATTCATCAATACTTGCAGAGCCAGATTTTTTTCCAAAACTGGATTGTACGGATAGATTTTGATTAGATCTGTGTCCTGAGGTAGAAACGGTATTTCGTGCATAACGAATGTTGCCACTTTCGCTTCCTCCTAAATTTATTTCGCAAGTATCAGCTGTAGAATAGCTAAGCGCTTTCTCTAAAATCTGTCTTGCTTCTTCTTTTGTATATATTGCCATTGTATTTTAGTATTTATTGTAAAACAAATTGATTAAATGGTTCTACCTGTATTAATTACATTAACATCGTTAAAACGTGTGGTAGAGCTACCATGAGATACAGCACTTACTTGTGAAGGTTGGCCTTTTCCGTCAAAAAATGAACCGAAGAGACGGTAATCATTTTCATCACAAATTTTTGTGCAAGAGTTCCAAAATTCTTGTGTGTTTGATTGGTAAGCTACATCATCAAGCATGCCTACAATTTTACCGTTTTTTATTTCATAAAATACAGTGCCACCAAATTGGAAATTATAACGTTGTTGGTCTATAGAGTAAGAACCTCTTCCAGCAATGTAGATGCCTTTTTCGACATCCTTAATCATGTCATTAATATTGTATTTTTCTTTGCCTGGCTCTAAGGATACATTTGGCATACGTTGGAATTGTACATCGTTCCAACTTTGCGAATAACAACAACCGTGAGACTCGTTTTGCCCAATCATATGCACTTGATCGCGAATGGCTTGATAATTTTTGAGAATGCCTCCACGAACTAAATCCCATTGCTTGGTTTTTACACCTTCGTCATCATAACCAACAGCTCCTAGGGAACCAACTTGTGTTTTATCTGCAACAATGTTTACAATATCACTTCCGTACTTAAAGTCTCCAGATTTCCATTTATCTAAGGTTGCAAAACTGGTTCCAGCATAATTGGCTTCATAACCTAATACACGATCTAATTCCAATGGATGACCTACAGATTCATGTATGGTTAATCCTAAGTGGTTTGGATCAAGAACTAAATCATACTTGCCAGCATCAACAGATTTTGCTGTTAGCATTTCTTTAGCCTGTTTTGCGGCTAATATTGCGTCTTCAACGATATCATAACTGTTTCTGTAACCTACTAGGCCAGTCCCTTCTGGGCCAGCAATTTTTTCAGAGGCTAAGCCGTCCATATATTCATAACCCAATCCCATTGGAGCACTTAACCCTTGACGCGATTTAAATTTGCCAATAGAGCGATCAATGGCAGTAACGCCAAAAGTTGGCCATATCCTGTGTACATCTTGATCTATGTAAGAACCATCTGTGGATGCAAAATATTTTTGCTCATTGACCATAAACAAGGCAGAATTGACAAAATTTGCACCATTATCCATAGCAGCTTTATTGGCACTTAAAAGTAAATCCACTTTTTCTGCAACTGGCACATCTTTAAAGTCTTTTTTGATTGGTGTTTTCCATGATACTTCACCATGAGATTTTACTGGAGCCAATACCACTGGGTCTTTTTGAATTTTAGAATTTGCCTTTGCAATGGCCACAGCTTGTTCTGTAGCTTTTTTAATACCATCAGGAGATACGTTGTTTGTTGATGCAAAGCCCCAAGTTCCATTAGCAATGACTCTAATTCCTATGCCAAATGACTCTGTGTTTACTACGTTTTGCACTTTATCTTCACGTGTAAACACATATTGGTTTAAGTACCTGCCAATACGAGCATCTGCATAAGATGCTCCTAATGATTTAGCTGTATTAAGTGCAACATCTGCCAATTGTTTTTTGGCTGCGACGTCCAGACCAGGATTCAGCAAGGCTTCTGCGGAAATATTACTTCCCATTAAAAGCGAAGGCATCATCAATGCTCCAGCACCTAAACCAGCATATTGAATAAAATTTCTTCGTTTCATAAAATATCCATTTTTTGTTGATTAAATTATTAGTTTATTATTTTGTTTTTTTAAATTTTGAAATGCAGATATTATATGTACACAATTTTACTCTATTAGCAAGTAAACTACTGAGCCTTGAATTTATTGGAGCTAATAAATTTAGGTTAAAAAACACAATTTTAAAGGACTCTATTGATTGTGTTACAAAATCAGAAAATCTGCTATTAAATTTTGAAACACACCAAGTTAATAATTTTGAAATAAATACAAGTCAATTAGCTTTTTTTTAACGTTTATTAACTTCACAAAAAACTATAGTTTAAAACCTATTTATTAAATATCTTTATAATCACAATATTTAAACCTATTGGATACACTATTAAACACCTTACGACAACAATTGTTAGGCAAACTTCATTATGACAATATGATGAAAGCTCTCTATGCTACTGACGCTTCAGTATATAGAGAATTGCCATTGGCTGTTGCATTCCCTAAGAATAGTGATGATATTAAAACGCTTATAAAATTTGCAAACGAGCAAAACATCTCCCTCATTCCAAGGGCCGCAGGAACTTCGTTAGCTGGACAATGTGTTGGTGATGGTATTGTGGTAGATATATCTAAACATTTTAATCAAATTCTGGAAATCAATACCAATGAAAATTGGGTTAGAGTACAGCCTGGAGTTGTTCGTGATGAATTGAACACATTTTTACAACCTTATGGATTGTTTTTTGGTCCTAATACCTCTACAGCAAATAGGTGTATGATAGGAGGAATGGTTGGCAATAACTCCTGTGGATCAACCTCTATCGTATACGGTTCTACAAGAGACCATGTATTGGAATTAAAAACCATTTTGAGTGATGGAAGTGAAGTGATTTTCAACGAGAAAGCGGTTGAAGCATTTAAGGGGAAAACAAAGCACAAGACATTAGAAGGCAAACTATACCATCAAATTTTAGAAGCCTTATCACGTAAAGATGTTCAACAGGAAATAGAGAATAATTTTCCAAAGAAAACCGTAACAAGACGAAATACAGGTTATGCAGTCGATGCTTTATTAAACTCAAATATTTTTTCAGGGACAGATAAAAATTTTAATTTTTGCGATTTGCTTTGTGGTTCGGAAGGTACTTTGGCTTTTACCACAGAAATCAAACTCAATCTTGTGCCATTACCTAAACCTAATGTAGTTTTGGTTGCAGCACATTTTAATTCTATTCAAGATAGTTTGCTAGCTACTGTTGTTGCCATGCAAAAGAATATAACAGCTTGTGAGCTAATGGATAAAACCATACTTGACTGTACAAAGAACAATATTGAACAGCAGAAGAATCGGTTTTTTGTTGAAGGAGATCCAGAAGCTATTTTAATCATAGAATTCAGAGAAGACACCTTAAAAGAAGCAAGATCAAAGGCAAAGGAATTAATCATAAAACTTCAAGAAAAGAAATTAGGTTATGCGTATCCTAAAATTATTGATAAAGAAACGGAAAGTGTATGGAATTTACGTAAAGCAGGTTTAGGACTTTTGGCAAATATTCCAGGCGATAAAAAAGCTGTGGCTTGTATTGAAGATACAGCAGTAGCTGTTGAAGATTTGCCAGAATATATAGATGCTTTTACTTCTTTAATGAAATCGTATAACCAAAAAGCTGTTTATTATGCACATGCTGGAGCTGGCGAATTGCACTTACGTCCAATATTAAACTTAAAATCTTCTGAAGATGTTAAACTTTTTAGAGAGATAAGCGAAGCATCAGCAAAGCTAGTTAAATCATATCGTGGTTCGTTAAGTGGTGAGCATGGAGATGGCCGAGTTAGAGCTGAATTTATTCCGTTAGTTCTAGGAGAAAAAAACTACGAGCTCTTTAAACAAATAAAGAAAACTTGGGATCCAAACAATATTTTTAATCCAGGTAAAATTGTCAATGCCAAACCGATGGATAAAAATTTACGCTATGAAGCTGATGTTATTGTTCCAAAAATTGAAACTATTTTTAATTTTAATGATGAAGGAGGCATTTTAAAAACTGTTGAAAAATGTAACGGTTCTGGCGACTGTAGAAAACTTAATTTTGCTGGAGGCACCATGTGCCCGAGTTACAGAGCAACCCTTGATGAAAAAGATACCACAAGAGGAAGAGCCAATGTATTACGTGAGTTTTTAACGCAGAATACTAAAGAAAATCCATTTAACCATCCAGAGATTGAAGAAGCTATGGATTTGTGCATTTCTTGTAAAGGTTGCAAATCTGAATGTCCTTCAAATATTGATATGGCAACGCTTAAAGCAGAATTTCAATTTCAATATCATAAAGATAAGTCTAGGTCACTAAGAGACAAACTGATTGCTAATAATGCTAAATTGAACAAAATAGCATCTAAATTTCCAATGATCCATAATATACTAATCAAACAAAATTGGGTTAAAGCAATGTTGGCAATATCAACCAAACGTTCATTGCCTAAACTTCAAAAAAAAACATTAAGAGATTGGTTTAAATCATTTAAGCAGACAGCAAAACCAAGAAAAGTCTATTTATTTTGTGATGAATACACTGATTATTATGATGTTGAAATTGGTAAAAAAGCCATTCTACTATTAAATAAATTAGGCTATCAGGTATTAATGATTGAGCATCAAGAAAGTGGAAGGGCCTACATTTCAAAAGGATTTTTAAAAGAAGCCAAAGAAATTGCTAATATCAACGTTAATTTATTTAAAAGCTTAGTTTCGGAAAACAATCCTTTAATCGGTATTGAACCTTCGGCAATCTTAAGCTTTAGAGATGAATATATCAATTTAGTAGATGATACACTTAAAAGTGAAGCATCGGAATTATGTAAATCGGTGTTTCTAATTGATGAGTTTTTAGCCAATGAAATTCAGGCAAAGCATATAACTTCTGAAATGTTCACAAAAGAGTCAAAACAAGTTTTGCTACATGGACATTGTCATCAAAAAGCACTGTCATCAACTAAATACACAAAAACTATTTTGAGCTTGCCTTTAAATTTTACAGTGAGCGAAATTCCTTCTGGCTGTTGTGGTATGGCAGGATCTTTTGGTTATGAAAATGAGCACTATGAGTTGAGTCAGAAAATTGGTAACCAAGTATTATTTCCATCCATACAAAAAGCAACTAACAAAACAGTTTTAGTCGCTAATGGCACAAGCTGCAGACATCAAATATTTGATGGAGCCAGTAAAACAGCAAGACATCCTGTGGAGGTACTCTATGATGCTCTGCTATAATAATCTATGTTTTCAGAACCTAAACGAAAACTCATACAATTAACAATTTATTTAAAAAATATATACTATTTTAGTACCTCGATTAATAGCAAATCATTTTTTATTTAACATTAAAGCTAATGCTATGTTTTGCTATTTTTTGAAGTCTTTTTTTAAAAGGGTTTTATTTTTCAGTCTATTTCTTCTGAGTGCTAGCTCAGGATTTGCCCAAACTCCAATTTTTTCACCTGCAATGTCCATCACAGAATTTGGTTCTGTTAACTCGCCTGCTAACGAGGGTGTAAGTAAAATTATAGACGGATCAACATCAACTAAATATTTGGATTTTAATTTTAATGATGGAATGGGCTTTACGGTTGATTTGGGTGGAAATTCAAAAATAGCCACTTCAATATCTATTACAACGGCAAATGATGTTCCAGGTAGAGACCCTCAAAACTTTACTGTTTTCGGATCTAACGATGCCAATACTTTTACACAAATAGCAACAGGAACGATTCCATGTGTTGGCACTAGGTTTCACCAAAGAACTTTTAATTTTAGTAACTCCACTTCCTATAAATACTACAGGGTAAATTTCACAACACAATGTGCTGCAGAAAACAGTATTCAGTTAGCAGAAGTACAATTATATACATTATCTCCTACCTTTAGCCACGATTTAGTTCAGTCTGGTTACAATACCATAATGGGAGTTGTTTTTAATGAAGATGGTACAAAAATGTTTGTTTGGGAAAAACGTGGTCATATCTATGTTTCCAACTGGAATGGATCATCGTATGTTAAACAAGCAACACCAGTTTTAGATATTTCTGATGAAGTAGGCGATTGGAGAGATTTTGGTTTTCAAAGTATTGCCTTGGATCCTGATTTTGAAACCAATGGATTAATATACATGTACTATATGGTCGATAGAGAGCACCTCATGAACTATGGAACCCCTCAATATGATCCAAACGATAATGACTATTATGAAGCAACAATAAGCAGATTAACACGTTATAAATTAAATATTGGAAGCAGTCCATTAACTACAGATTACAATTCTAGAACCGTACTTTTAGGAGAGTCAGTTTCAACAGGAGTACCATTAACACACGAATCGCATGCAGGAGGAACTGTAATTTTTGCCAATGATGGTACTTTATTGGTTTCAACGGGAGATAATGCAAGTTATTCTTCAACAGATGTTGGAAGTGCAAGTGAAACATATTGGCAACAAGCCATCAATGATGGTATTATGCGACCTGAAGAAAATGTTGGGGCTTTTAGAAGTCAAATGATAACTTCGCTTTGTGGAAAAGTATTACGCTTAGATCCAGATACAGGTGATGGTATCCCTTCAAACCCTCATTATAATGGATCAAACCCAAGATCTCCAGAATCAAGAATGTGGGCAATGGGCTTACGCCATCCCTTTAGAATGTCCATTCAACCTGGCAGTGGTAGTACCAATCCAGCCGATGGTGACCCTGGAATTATTCATGTGGCTGATGTTGGTTGGGGAACGTGGGAAGATTTACATATTTTTGATAAAGGTGGTTTAAATGGTGGTTGGCCTCTTTTTGAAGGACAAACACAACTCAATAGTTATTATAATAGCGGAACAACCAATCCTGATGAAGGCAATGCCTTGTTTAGAGACAACTGTCCGCAGCCAACAAATTGGACTGATAATGCAGATCCAGCATTAAGACGATATGTACATGACAGACCAGAAGTAGCTTGGAAACATGGTGGTACAAATGAGGCTAGAGTGCCTTGGTTTAACGGCACAATACCAACAGATCCAAGAGTTGGTGTTTCTGGTTCGCCAACAACAGGTATTCAATTTAGAGGAAATACAGCTATTGCAGGTGTATATATTGAAGGTGATGCATTAGGAAGTAGTATGACTGGAAAATATTTGTTTACAGATTATGTAAGAAATTGGATTAATGTTGCAACATTAACAGATGGTTCTCAAAATTGGATTAGCGATATTTCAGAATTAGCACCAATAAATACTGGAGCAGGGATAGTCCACATGATGCAAAACCCATTGGATGGTTTTGTTTATTATGTCAATATATACAATGGTGAATTACGTAGAATTTCATTTGTTGGACCAGCTTGGACTAACGAGCCGAATGATATGACTGTAGAATGTGATGGAACTTTAGATCCTGGAGGTGCTTTTGCTACTTGGCTCAACAGTTTTTCTGGGACTGTGTCTTGCGGAAATGCTACAGTAACGCACAACAGCTCTGGCTTGAGTGATTTATGTGGTGCAACAGGTTCAGAAACTGTAACGTTTACGCTATCTGATGAATGCGGAAATATAATAACCAAAGACGCTACATTTACGATAGCAGACACAACAGGCCCAAGCTTCAATGAAACACTTCCATCAGATGTTACCGTAGAATGTGATGCCATTCCAGCAGCAGCGACCTTAACGGCAAGTGACAGTTGCGGTAGTGCCACGGTAATCTTTGGGGAAAGCTCTACGGCTGGATCATGTGCAAACGAAGAGGTCATTACCAGAACATGGACAGCAACAGATGCTTGTGGCAACGACACGGTTCACGTGCAAACCATAACAGTAGAGGACAACACAGGCCCAAGCTTCAATGAAACGCTTCCATCAGATGTTACCGTAGAATGTGATGCCATTCCAGCAGCAGCGACCTTAACGGCAAGTGACAGTTGCGGTAGTGCCACGGTAATCTTTGGAGAAAGCTCTACGGCTGGATCATGTGCAAACGAAGAGGTCATTACCAGAACATGGACAGCAACAGATGCTTGTGGCAACGACACGGTTCACGTGCAAACCATAACAGTAGAAGATAACACAGCTCCAACGTGGATAGCTGAACCATCAGATTATACGTTTTCTTGTGATGGCATATCAGATCCAGCAGATGCATTTAATACGTGGTTGGCTAGTTTTTCTGGAGAAGATACTTGTGGTACTGCAACAGTTTCAAATGATAATACAGGTTTGAGTTATGATTGTGATTCAGTTGGAACTGAAACTGTTACGTTTACGTTGACTGATTTATGCGGAAATAATATTAGTAAGCAAGTGACGTTTACAGTAGAAAATACACTTGGAGTTGAATCAGAATTTATTGAAGAAATTAAAATATTTCCAAACCCAGCTATTAATAGTGTTACTATATCAGGGTTAAAATCTGATAGTAAAGTATTGATTTATGATATATTAGGAAAACAAGTTAAAAATTTATCAGTTCAAAATAAAGTTGCTTTTGGTTTAGACTTGCCTTCTGGAATATATTTAATTAAGATTTTCGAGAACGAAAAATCAACGATTAAAAAGTTGATTATTAAGTAGTGATTTAAAATAAATTACTTTTTAAAAGATGAGATTCAAATTGTATTAATTTGAATCTCATCTTTATTTTTATTGTTCTGTTTTTTAATATTTGTTTTTAAATTATATGAATCCTGTCCAAGAGCATTGATGCACTTAGATATTATTTTATTAGAGTAATTTGAAGTTACTTACTTTGTTTTGTTGATGTTGTACGTTTTCTTATAAAACTCAATTATAGGCTGAAAAGGTCCCTTTTGGTGTTGCTCCATTGAAAAAGGATCTTGATAAGGAGGGTAAGGTGTTGATACAGGTTTTTTCAATAAATCTGGAAAATCTTGATCTAAGTTAGTTTTTATTGGTCGTTGCATTTGGTTGATGTAGCCAGCAACATCATAAGCTTCTTCATCTGTTAGTTTTAGTGATTCATAGGTTTCGTCAAAAGGCATATTGGCTTTAATGAATTGTGCAGCAGTAATGACTCTGTTCATTCCTGCGCCATTATTATAAGAATCATTTCCCCAAAGTGGAGGATATTGGTACGTAAAACCATTTGATGATTTTACGCCTTTACCATCAATACCATGGCATCTAACACAGACATTGTCATAAATTTGTTTTCCGTTTTCTAGATTAATGGCTCTATTAGGTATTTCAATATTTACAAAGCCTTGCCCATTAATATTTCCATCTTTTGGAGCATAGTGATTGAGCCATTTTAAATATGCTACTAAAGCAGTCATTTCTTCGCTTTCAGGAGGTAGCATTTTGCCGTTCATACTTCGTACAAAACAACCGTTGATGCGTTCTTCGATGGTACCTATTTTATTTTCTCGGCCTCTGTATTGAGGAAAACGATTAATAACACCAATTAATGGAGCAGCAAAAGGTTTTGTGCCTGCTTGTAAATGACAATTATTGCAAGACAATCTATTGCCTGAATATACCTTTTCTGAATTTCCGTTATCAGGGCCAATATATTTTGGTGTATTCTGAAATAATTCAAAACCATATTTTACTATTTTATTTTCTTCTGAATCATCAAGTTGAGCTATATCATAGTTCATGAAGAAAATATCATCAACTTGTTTGGAATTGCCTTTATAATCAAAAGAAATGATATCTAGATGCCAAAATAAGGTCAAGATGCTCAGTAACAATAAACTTATAAAATAAGCTAGCGTTAACTTAATTATTTTTTTGTAATTTATATGTAAGGGCTTTTTGGCCAACAACTTTATTATTTTTAATGTTCTGTAAATATATAATAGTTTTGCTTTTAGAATTATATCAAATAGTGAAAACTGTAATATTATTTATGAATCAAACTGTAACATTTTTAAGTAATTATCGTCCAATAGATAATCAATCAAATCATTTTAGCCATGAGACAAGACAGACAACTTATCGTTTTAACACATTTGAGTCAACTAATCACTTTAGTAATAGGCTTTGGTAGTTTAATTCTGCCTTTAATTCTTTGGATGACCAATAAAGAAAAAGTGTATCAAATGGATGCACATGGTAAGAACATTATCAATTTTCAATTGAGTATTCTTATTTATTCACTTATTTGTATTCCATTGATTCTATTATTAGGATTAGGTCTTTTAGGACTTATTGTGCTAGCATTTGTAGCCATTATATTTCCAATTATTAATGCTATTAAAGCTAGTAATGGTGAAACACCAACGTATCCTTTGTCAATTCCTATTATTCATTAATACTATGGAAAAGGGAAGGAGTTTTGCTTACTATTTGGTCTTAGGATCAGCAATTGGAACATCGTTGGGACTAACAATAGGAACTGTTTTTGGTGCAGTAAACGATAATGTTGGTAACGGAATTGCTTTTGGAGTTTCTTTTGGAGCTGCATTTGGAGTAATGATTGGATTGGTTCTAAACGCAATTTTCAACTATCAAGAAAAGGAAAGATAAAAGTTATCTCTTAGTTTTATTAGTTAGTTAGTTTATATGAGATAATGAAAAAGCCACTCATTTGAGTGGCTTTTCTTTTGTAGTAAATATTTACTTAGTTATTCAACATTACTGGCATGACAAGCATGGTCACATTTTCGCCTTCATCTAAGCCATCTATTGGAGTTAAAATTCCTGCTCTGTTTGGTAAGCTCATTTCAAGTTGTACATCGTCTGAACTTAAATTGCCTAGCATTTCGGTTAAAAAACGAGAGTTGAAACCAATTTGCATATCGTCACCTTGGTAATCACAAGTTAAACGCTCTTCGGCTTTGTTTGAATAATCTATGTCTTCAGCAGAAATATTAAGTTCAGCACCAGCAATTTTAAGCCTGATTTGATGTGTGGTCTTGTTTGAGAAAATAGACACACGGCGTACAGAGTTTAAAAACTGGGTTCTAGCTATCGTTAACTTGTTAGGATTTTCTTTTGGTATGACAGCTTCGTAATTAGGATACTTACCATCAATTAAACGGCAAATAAGCACTGAGTTATCAAAAACAAATTTTGCATTAGAGTCGTTGTATTCAATAACCACGTCGTCTTCAGTTCCTAATAAAATGCCTTTTAAGAGATTTAAAGGTTTCTTAGGCATGATAAACTCGGCAGTTTCAGATGCTGAAACATCAGAACGAGTATACTTCACTAATTTATGCGCATCAGTAGCAACAAACGTTAAACTATCAGTTGAAAACTGAAAAAATACTCCACTCATTACAGGTCGTAAATCGTCATTTCCAGCTGCAAATATAGTTTT
Organism: Flavobacteriaceae bacterium; assembly: GCA_020435965.1. Lineage (GTDB taxonomy): Bacteria > Bacteroidota > Bacteroidia > Flavobacteriales > Flavobacteriaceae > CAJQLB01. The sequence goes on from JAGQYS010000059.1 coordinate 36,112, forward strand.
GCTAATTGCAGTTGCTAAGATATCTCCAGATACTGTTGTTGCACTTGGATTGTCTAATTCTACAGCCTTCGGAAACTCTTCACTATTAGCATAAGCCAAGGCATATTTTCCATGATTAGAGCTTATTTCAATGGTATTATTATCTTCAACAATAAACGTTAAAGGTTGCTCAGGAAATGTTTTAAGGGTATCCAACAACAATTTTGCTGGTACTGCAATATTACCTTCGCTATCACTTTCTACATCAATGGTTGATGACATTGTAGTTTCTAAATCACTTGCCGAAACAGTTAGCTTTGAATTGTTAAGTTCAAATAAGAAATTATCTAAAATAGGTAAGGTGTTCGAACTATTAATAACACCGCCAAGAACTTGTAATTGTTTTAATAAATAGGTACTAGATACTATAAATTTCATTGGTATCGTATTCGTTTTTGTTCTTTAATTAATCTCTACAAATATATCTTATACTTGCTAATATTGGAAACAAACTTATTAACAACTTGTTCCCTTGAAAAAGGGAATCTCATCCTTCTATCTTAAGGCTTATAAGCATATTTTTTTCTTCTGAAATAACTAAAAACAAACCCAAAAACTCCAAGTAACGCTAAAGGTAAAGCTATATTAATAATCTGCCATTTCGTTTTTTCGGCTGATATTTTTTGTGGATCCATAAAAGCAATGGCAATTTCTTTAGAGCGAATGTTTATAAGTCCATCATCATCCAATAAATAATTCATAGCGTTAAGCAAAAATTCCTTGTTACCATAAAGCTGTCCAGTGCCTCTGTCAAAACCTAGCTCTAAAGGGCCATTTCTACCAACCTCATTTTTAATCACATCACCATCAGCGATGACTATCATTTTTGTTTGAGAGCTTTCTGTTTTATCGTTATCAATTTTAACAGGTTTTACTCTATTGTTATAAACCGAAGTAAAGTTGCCTTCAAGCAAAACAGCTAAATTTTGAAAACCATTTTTATATTCCTCAGGATTAGGCTCCGACTTTATATCATCTAAACTCACCATTTTTGGTGTACCTTCTAATTTTGATAACGGCGAACTTTTTAAAAGTATGGTTTTAGATACTGTATTTGGCAAAGTATCAATTTGGTTGGCAAAATCAAACTTCACTAAATTTAAGTTATTGACTATTGGGTGGTTTGATGTGCTGCTTGCTAATGGTGCATATTGCCATTGAATAGGCTGAAATTGTGTTGCACTGCCTTCGCCAATGGCCAAGGTAATTGGTGCAGAGTACATGTCGTTTACCAAGACAGGATTGATGCGAACACCATACTTAAAGAAAAAATCGGTTAGATTTAAATCTCTAGGAATGGCGAGACTCGATTCGGCCTCATTGAACAAACTATCAATTTCTATAGCTACCTGATCTACCAGCCACAAGCTTTTACCACCATTCATGGTATATTGGTCTAACACATATTTTTCTTCTTCTGTAAAAGGCTCAGTTGGCTTTGCCGAAATGATTAAGTCGTAATCTTTTAGATTGTTTAGAGTTGTTTCTGCATTATTGGCAATACTGTCTAGGGTAAAAGGAGCGATATAATAATAATCACGAAGCGCAGTTACAAAATCTGCAATGTTTTTATTTTCTAGTTGGCCATTACCTCTTAAGACTGCTATTTTTCGTCGTTTAGGATGGATAAGTTTACTAAATCCATCAGCAAAGGCATATTCTAAATGCTGTACAGAATTGGTGACTAATTCTTGCTGATTGGCTCCAATTTTGTTTTTTATTAAAGGAATTTCAACAGTGGTTTCGCCATAACTCGCCAAAGCCCAAGGAATAATAATTTCCTGACTGCTTTTTCCATTTTCCTGAACGCTTAATCGCATTGGTGTTAAACCACGTTCATTCAGTAATTGTAAGTTTTGGTCTCGAACTGATTCATCTTCTATGGGATTCAAAAACCCAAACTGAATATTGCTATTTTCATCAGAGAACTCTTCAAGTAGTTGTCTGGTTTCATCTTGTAAGCGTCTGAATTCTGATGGGAAATCACCTTCCAAAAACACATCAATATAAATAGGTTCTTTAGCACTATTAACAATATCTAAAGTAGCCTTGCTTAACGTGTAACGTTTATCTTTTGTGAGGTCAAAACGCTTGTAGATGCCTTGTGTAAATACATTGAGCACAATCATTCCAAAACCAATCAGAAGCACAGGTTTTACAGTCTTAAAATTTATTTTTTCTGAGCTAATTCCAAGAGTAGTCATCAGAATAAAAATGACTGTCACTGTGATGAAATAAAGCAAGTCTCTAGTATCAATAATACCACGACTTATGCTTTCATAATGTGCTTGCATTCCCAAATCATCAATAGCAATGAAATCTGCTAAACTTTCAAATCCAATATAGAAGAACAAACAAGTAAATACAGCAATTATAAAAGCAACAATTTGATTTTTTGACAATGACGATGCAAAAACACCAATAGCTGTGTAAGAAGCCACCAAAAACAGCAAGCCAATATAAGAACCAATGGTACTTGCTAAATCTAAATTTCCTGTTGGATTACCTAATTGGTAAACTGTGTAAACATATAATAAGGTTGGGATTAAGGCTAAAACAATCAATACGACTGCACCAAAATATTTACCTAAAACTATCTGTAATTTTGAAATAGGTCTGGTTAAAAGCAGCTCTAAAGTACCTTGTCGTTTTTCTTCCGAAAAACTTCTCATAGTCACAGCAGGAATGAGAAAAATTAAAACCCAAGGTGCTAAAGTGAAAAAGGAGGTCAGGTCTGCAAAGCCATAATCTAGAATATTAAATTCATTTTTAAATAGCCAAAGAAACAATCCGTTAATGATTAAAAATATAGCCAAAACCAAGTATCCAATTGGTGAGGCGAAAAACGAAGTGATTTCTTTTTTTAGTAATGCAAACATTAAGGTAAACTTACAATTTTATCCACACTCCAAGCTTGTGGCTTATCATTAAACAATGGTTTAGTCTGCGACCAAACTTCTTTGAACAACGCAGAGGTTCGGTAATTTTCTAAACATGAGGTATTATCCCAATAGCTATAAGTAAAAAAGATATTGGAATCTTGTTGCTCTCTATACAATTCTAAATAACGGCAACCTTCAAAGTTTCGTATGTTTTCCTTAACAGAATGGAAATTGCTTAAAAAGGTGTCAATATGCTTAGGTTCAAAACTCATTTTTACAATTCGTATAAGCATATTATTCATTTAAAAAGTTAACTGTTATGGTATCTCGCATTTCTAGTCCCATTAAAGTTGTAGCACTTCCAACCGTTGAGCTGTTGCTTTTGTAAACAGCAATTTCAAGGTAGTTGGATGAGTTAAACACAACCAAACCTCTGCCTTCGTCAAAGCGTTTGTCTTCTGGTAAACTAAAATCTACAATATCAGAGTATTTAGTATATATGGTTTTAAATTTATAGTTTCTTGCAGACACTTCAAAAGGTCGACCTTTTTGGATGTCTTCAAAAAATTTCTTTTTAATGTTAGACACCACGTTACCATAATTATCAATATAAATCACGCTTCCAATAATTTGGGACTGCTCATCATTTACAAATGGAATGATGTTTTTAATTGGCTTTATGCTTTCAATATTTTTCCCAATAACATCTAGTGTTCCACCTCGTGCAATGTGGCAAGCCACTTTTACAAACACGTCAAGAACAGGAAAACTTGTTGGTAATTTATCATGAATATTAATTTCGACTATTTTCTCAGGTGCAATTTCGGCACAAATCATACTCATAATTCCATTGTTGGCACAGATAAAATAATGGTCGTCCAACTTAATAGCAATGTGCTTGTTTTCTTCATTGATTTCAGAATCTATACCAATAATGTGTATGGTGCCTTTTGGGAAGCTGCTATAAGCGTTTTGTATAATGTAAGCCGCTTCAGGAATGTTAAAAGGCGAAACAGAATGTGAGATATCAACAATTTTAACCTCAGTCATTTCAGTGTAAATTGCGCCTTTTATTGCGCCAGCAAAGTGATCTTTCTCTCCAAAATCGGTTGTTAATGTAATGATTGCCATTGGCAAATTTGTTGATATTTTTTTAATTGGATTGCTAGTAAATTTTGTACTTTTAAGCCATACAAAACTAATAAATCCAAAGTGATTTATCTTATAAATTTTTACTGCATTTGAACGAACTAATTATCGAGCTTGAAGAGATAAGCCCAAAAGAATTTTTTGGAGCCCAAAACACAAATATTGAACTATTAAAAAAACACTTCCCAAAATTAAAAATTGTTGCACGTGGAAATAAATTAAAGGCTTTTGGCGATGAAGAATTGCTAGAAGAATTTGACAGACGTCTTACCATGCTCATGACTCATTTTGGAAAATACAATAAGCTGGACGAAAATGTTATTGAGCGTGTTCTGACAAGCCAAAGCAGTGACGATTACCAAACGTCAGATTCCAGTGGAGCAGTTTTGGTGCATGGTGTAGGAGGTAAGTTAATTAAGGCGCAAACAGCCAATCAGCGCAAGTTGGTGGAGAGCATGAAAAAAAATGACATGGTGTTTGCCATTGGTCCTGCTGGAACAGGAAAGACTTATACAGGAGTTGCCTTAGCAGTTCAGGCTTTAAAAAATAAAGAAGTTAAGCGTATTATATTAACGCGTCCTGCTGTTGAAGCTGGTGAAAATTTAGGATTTCTTCCAGGTGATTTAAAAGAAAAACTAGATCCTTACATGCAGCCATTGTACGATGCATTGCGTGATATGATTCCTGCTGAAAAGTTAGCACATTACATAGAAAATGGAACTATACAAATTGCTCCTTTGGCATTTATGCGTGGTCGTACTTTAGATAATGCCTTTGTAATTTTGGATGAAGGCCAGAACACAACGCATGCGCAAATGAAAATGTTTTTGACTAGAATGGGAAAAAATGCAAAGTTCTTGTTAACTGGAGATCCTGGACAAATTGATTTGCCAAGAAGAACTATTTCTGGATTAAAGGAAGCCTTGATTATTTTAAAAAATGTTGAAGGTGTTGGCATTATTTTCTTAGACGATAAAGATGTGATACGTCATACCTTGGTTAAGAAAATTATTGCAGCCTATAAAAGTATTGAGAATAGAGAGTAATTCAGTTTGCAGTAAGTAGTAGCAGTTTTCAATAAATTATATTGTCTTTCAGAGCAGAGCGAAGAATCTAGATTAAATAAAGAATGAATAATACTATAACAGACACCAATTTTAACTTTCCAAACCAAAAAAGTGTTTACAAAGGTAAAGTACGTGAAGTATATAACATTAATGATGAGCAATTGGTTATGATTGCGACGGACAGACTTTCGGCTTTTGATGTTGTAATGCCAAAGGGAATTCCTTATAAAGGACAAATTCTAAATCAGATTGCAACCAAAATGATGAAAGCAACAGAAGATCTAGTTCCAAACTGGTTAGTTGCCACTCCAGATCCAAACGTTGCTGTTGGTCATTTATGCGAGCCTTTTAAGGTTGAAATGGTGATACGTGGTTATCTATCTGGTCATGCTGCACGTGAGTATAAAGCAGGAAAACGAATGCTTTGTGGAGTTGCTATGCCTGAAGGCATGAAGGAAAACGATAAGTTTCCTGAACCAATTATTACACCAGCCACCAAAGCCGAAATGGGAAACCACGATGAAGATATTTCTAGAGAAGATATTTTAAAACGAGGTATTGTCTCTGAAGAAGATTATTTAGTTTTGGAAGATTACACCAGAAAATTGTTTCAACGCGGAACTGAAATTGCTGCTTCCAGAGGACTGATTTTAGTTGATACAAAATATGAATTTGGAAAAACCAAAGATGGAAAAATAGTATTAATTGACGAGATTCACACACCAGATTCCTCACGTTATTTTTATGCCGAGGGCTACCAAGAACGCCAAGATAGAGGCGAAGCCCAAAAACAACTCTCTAAAGAGTTTGTACGCCAATGGCTCATTAGCAATGACTTTCAAGGTTTAGAAGGGCAAACAGTACCTTTTATGAGTGATGAGTATATTACAAGTGTATCAGAACGCTATATTGAGCTTTACGAAAACATTACAGGAGAAACTTTTGTAAAGGCTGATGTATCTAATATACAGGAACGAATAGAGAAGAATGTGTTGGCTTATTTAAAGTAAGTTTTAGGATTTCGTTTAACGGTCTCGGCTATGAACAGTTGCGTGGTTTGGCACGGACTTTTGCAAGTACACGACAAGCTGAAAATTCCGCAGGAATTTTCAGGATAAGCCCGTAATAGCAATTGTTTATAGCCAATGTTGGGTGTAGTTTTTATTCGGTTATTCTTTTCTTTAAGTCCATTCTTTCGTGTAAAATTCTCGTTATTTCGATTGGGTTTACTTCTGATTTTCGATAAAATATTACGTGTCGGTTTGCTTTTAGTCCGAATAGGTCAGATTTGATTCCGTCATAATTTTTTCCAAGTCCTGGATTGTCGGCAATGTCTTGGCAAATATCCAGAAGCATATCGTAATATCTGTCAGCTTGATTTTCAGACCAATTCTCGATTGTATATTCCCAAATTCCGTTTAAGTCAGCTACAGCCTTATTGGTCAATTCGTATTTAGCCATTCTTTCTGCGTTTGGCTTTTAATTCCTCAAGATTTTTTTTCGGGTCGAAATCGTGAGCAATTCCGCTATCAATTCCTTCTTGAATAGCATTTCTCAACGCAATAATCTTGCTTTCCTCATTTTCCAAAAGACGAAGTCCAGCTCTGATTACTTCGCTCACGTTCTTGTATCGTCCAGCAGAAACTTGGGTTTGTACGAACTGGTCAAAATAATTACCTAGAGATATTGATGTGTTTTTCATTCTGTTTTAATTTTAATTCAAATATACCAAATTTTGGTAAAATATTCAAATTTGCGGGATTTCGCTCAAATTACACCCAATATTAAGATAAATTCAGTTTTAATTGAAGTTTATCGACTGTTAAACGAAGTTAGTCTTTTAAAATCATAAAGTCAATACGTAACTTTACGTACAGACATTACTTTCTATTTTTCTGTTTACTAGCTTTCGCCAAAGGATTAAAGGCCAAACACAACTCTAAATAATTTGATAAATCACTTTCAGAGTCAAAACCTTCTGGAGTTACAAAAATATAACCTCGCATTGGTCGTCCTGTAAAGTCCATAGGCAAGCAATGTTTATTGTTTATAGCAGTTTTGTAGGCTTCTTCACCAATTCTTGCCATAAGGAGGCTGTCGCCATATTTTTTATCAATATGAATGCCACACAGCATTTTGTTATCGACTTTAAAACATAAGCCTCCCATCATTTTAAGTTCGGTAAAAGGGGTTTGTTTGCCTTTTAATTGTTGTCGTATTCTGTCTGCTAGGTATTCGTCGTATGCCATGGCGAGTTTAATAAATCAATTTCTAATCAAGTTTTTTTTAGTAATAGCCAAATCCATGTTGTGCTTCCGTTTGTAAACTATAGTGAAAACAATAGCTAAAGCAATAGTTAAACCTCTTAGAATGTTTGGTAGCAAACCACCTAATGCGGTTTCGTCCATATTGAAAAGCTCCCAAGATAAATTCATTAAAGCATGCAAAAATATTGGAATCCAAAGATTGAAGTTCCATTCTACATATAGCCAAGCAAATAATATGGCGCCAAAAAAGGTTACAGTAAAAATGCCAATCAATTCACCAAACTCATTGCTTTGGTATAGATGTCCTGCAGCAAAAACAAGTGCTCCAAAAATTATGGCAGGAATAAAACCAAAATTGGTGTTTTTATATAGTTGACCAAATAAAAACCCTCTAAAAAACAACTCTTCTATAAAACCAATAACAATACTGCCTGCCAAAACATTTTGAATATTGAGTTCTTTATTCAATTCAAAGAACAAAAAACCTCCAAGTAACATTGGTGAAGAAAACAGCAAAGCATAAACAAAAGGCTTAATAATATTATCAGAAAGCCCTAAGTCTTTCCAAATATTTCTTTTTTTGTTGATGATATAAGTACCAATAAATAGAGGTGAGCCAATAATCATATACGTTAAAAAATAACTCAGCAAACCAAAGTGGGTTATAGTGTCTAACCACGTTTTTATGGTTTTAAAATAGTCCTTAAAAAAAAGGTATAAAGAAAAACTAAAGACAATTACGATAATGGTTTTGGCAGTGTTTTTTAATGTCATGAATTGATTAATAAATTACTTTATTATTTAATCACCAATATTCTAGGGTTTATTGGATATAACCATTCAATACCTCTTTCAGTAATGACTGCATCATCTTCTAAAGGGACTCTCAATTTCTTGCCATTCCATTCTGGTACTTTGGTATAGGCAAATAACTCAATAGAAATAAGGTTGCTAGGTTTTAGTTCGTAGCCTAATCGCACAGGATTAAAAAATGCAATAGATGGACCTATGCCATGTCCCCAATTTCCAACAGAATGACAACCAATAATCACATCGGTTTTGTCGCCATCGGTATTTTTATTGAAGCCTTCCATTTTATTAAAGCCAGCTTTAGTTAAAGCTTCATACACTGCAGTTTCTGCTTGTTTGGCGGTAACACCAGGTTTGATGGTTTTCTTAATCACATCTCTTACTTTAACCCCTTGGTCAAAGGCATTTTGTATTCCTGGAGGAACACGAGTTTCTCCTTCTTTCAATACATAAGCTATGCGTTTCATATCTGTATACATGTTCATTAGACCAACGCCCCAATCAATCATGAGTACATCGCCTCGTTGTATGATTCGATCTGATGAGGTTGCTTCCACGCCATCAGGACCTGTAATATATACTGAAGGCATTCCAAAAGAGGAGCCTAAATTATGCTTGAATTGTTGTTCTTTCATCCACCAAGCCACATCTTCCAGTGTAGTTACTCCAGGTGTGATTATTTCGTTTGAAAAGGCTCTTTCAGCGATGGTGTAGGAGAGCTCACCAGCTTCGCCATAAATAGCAATCTCACTGGCTACACGACGTGATCTAAAATCAGAGACTAGTTTTTCAGCCGATACAAATCGGTCTTCATATGGCTTACCAAGTACTTCTGCTAATTCTAAATAGGCAGAATGCGTCAGACCATCAGCACCTCCAAAGTTTTTAGAGATATTCAAGCCAATTCGTTTTGGATTTCGAGCTTCAACAAAGGCTTTCAGTTCATCTGCCGATCCAAAATAATCGTAAGTATCTCCTTCCTCTAAAAGATAACCGCTTATTCCAAGTACAGCACGCTCAATGCGATCGCCACCTTTATCCGTAAAAATGTAATACCCTGTAGAGCTTACATAGCCTTCTCCCATATCGGTATATAAAGGATCAAAATTGCCTTCACGATTGGTTACAATCCACATGTCAATATTGTTTTCTCGCATGGCTTCTGGCAATACCAAGTCGAACTTATCACTTCGTACTTGATTCAGTTTACGCCATCTGCGCATGGATTCTTGACTGAAGGTGTTTAAACTAATGATTAAGATGAGTAAGGAAAGGATAGTTCTCATGTTTTAAGGTTTTGGTTGGTTAATTTTTAAAGTAATAAAGTTAGACTATAAAAATATATTAATCAAAGTAATGCGATTGTTTAAAGGAAAGAATTATCAACATTCTTAGTTCTTTCATTCATCTTTCTTACATTTATAACTTCAACTAACTCAAGTTCTATGGAAAAAATAAACCAACTAACCGCAGCTTTTTCTAGTGCTGTTTGGGGATTGCCTTTGTTAATACTACTTATAGGTGGAGGATTGTATCTTTTAATTCGTTCTCATTTTTTACCGTTTCGTTTTATTGGTCATGCCATCCAGGTGCTTCGTGGTAAGTATGATGATCCTAACGATCCAGGGCAAATCACACACTTTCAAGCTTTAACTACAGCCTTGTCCTCAACCATTGGTATGGGAAATATAGCAGGTGTTGCCGTTGCCATTTCCATTGGTGGTCCAGGTGCTGTGTTTTGGATGTGGGTCAGTGCCGTAGTTGGGATGTCTACTAAATTTTTTACCTGTACCTTAGCCATCATGTTTAGAGGCAGAGATAGTGCAGGCGAATTGCAAGGCGGTCCTATGTACTTCATTATGGAAGGCTTAGGTAAGTCATGGAAACCTTTAGCAGTGATGTTTAGTTTATGTGGTTTAATAGGTGCATTGCCTGTATTTAATGTGAACCAATTAACGCAAGCTATTAACGATATTTTATTAGCACCCAATGGCGTAGAGGTTAACTTTACCTCAAACTTAGTTGTTGGTTTAGTGCTGGTTGGTATCACTTCTATAGTCATTTTAGGAGGTTTAAATCGTATCAGTAAAACAGCTTCTAAAATGGTGCCATCCATGGTGTTGTTATATTTTGTGTCTGTTGTTATTATTTTAGTGGTCAACATTGATGTGGTTCCTAAGTACTTCGCCATGATTTTTACAGATGCTTTTGCGGCCGATAACTTTAAAGGCGATGCCTTTTTTGGAGGACTTGTAGGTGGGTTGATTCTTCTTGGTATTAAGCGTGGCGCTTTTTCAAACGAAGCTGGTATTGGTACAGCACCTTTAGCACATGGCGCTGCTAAAACAGATGAGCCTGTTCGTGAAGGTTTAGTAGCCATGTTAGGGCCAGCCATTGATACCTTAGTGGTTTGTACGCTAACGGCTTTGGCTATTTTAGTGACAGGTGTTTGGGAAACCACCTCTGATAATGGTGTGAGTTTAACAGCCTCTGCATTTGCTGAAGCTATGCCAGGATTTGGTAAGTATTTACTGTTGATTTGTATTGCTGTGTTCAGTATATCTTCGTTGTTCTCCTATTCTTATTATGGTAGTAAATGCTTGTCCTTTTTAATAGGTGCCAATAAACAACATTACTATAATTATTTCTATATCATTAGTATCATACTTGGCGCAACAACCTCTTTAAGTGCTATGATTAATTTGATTGATGGTGTGTTTGCACTTATGGCCATTCCAACTATGACAGCAACCATTATTCTAGCTCCAAAAGTGGTTAAAGAATTTGCAGCTTATAGACAACGACTTAAAGAAAACAGAGCATGACACCTCAAGACAAAGCAAAAGCCTATTGGAAAGAAAACACCAGGTATGTCATCATACTTTTAATTATCTGGTTTGTAGTGTCTTACGGAGCTGGCATTATCTTTAAAGACGCTTTGAACAGCATCCGAATTGGAGGCTTTAAACTTGGTTTTTGGTTTGCCCAACAAGGTGCCATCTATGTGTTTGTTATTCTCATTTTTGTTTATGTACACCTTATGAATAAACTAGACAAAAAATATGGTTATGATGAGTAAGGCCTTGTTTGTTGAAGCCATTGATGTACAAAACTGGACGTACATTCTGGTTGGTATTACCTTCGCTGTTTATATTGGTATTGCCATTTGGTCTAGAGCGAGTTCAACTAAAGAATTTTATGTGGCTGGTGGAGGTGTGTCGCCTTGGGCCAATGGCATGGCAACAGCAGCCGACTGGATGAGTGCAGCGTCCTTTATTGGTATGGCTGGCATCATCTCTTTTGCTGGTTATGATGGAGCTGTGTACTTAATGGGATGGACAGGCGGTTACGTTCTTTTAGCTTTACTCTTAGCACCTTATCTACGCAAGTTTGGAAAGTTTACAGTACCAGATTTTATAGGTGATCGTTATTATTCGGATACAGCACGAATCGTTGCGGTTATCTGTGCTTTGTTGGTGTCCTTTACTTATGTAGCTGGACAAATGCGAGGCGTAGGCATTGTCTTTTCTAGATTCTTAGAAGTCGATATCAATACAGGTGTTATTATTGGAATGCTCATAGTATTGTTCTATGCGGTTTTAGGTGGTATGAAAGGCATTACCTATACCCAAGTGGCGCAATATTGTGTGCTTATTTTTGCCTTTATGGTACCTGCTATATTTATCTCCATTCAAATGACAGGGAATCCTATTCCGCAATTGGGCTTTGGTAGCGAATTGGCAGATGGTTCAGGTACTTATTTATTGGATAAGTTGGATGGACTAAGCACGGAACTCGGTTTTGCCGAATATACCAATGGCTCAAAATCTTTAATTGACGTGTTTGCCATTACCTTAGCTTTAATGGTGGGTACAGCAGGACTTCCACATGTGATTGTAAGGTTCTTTACCGTGAAGCGTGTTAAAGATGCACGTAAATCAGCAGGTATTGCTTTATTGTTAATTGCTGTACTTTACACCACAGCACCAGCAGTGGCAGTGTTTGCTCGTACCAACATGATTGAAACCGTTTCCGATCAACCTTATAGTGAAGTACCACAATGGTTCAAGAAATGGGAAACCACGGGATTAATCACTTTTACAGATAAAAATAACGACGGACTTATACAATACGTCGCTGACGAATCACAAAATGAATTAGTAGTAGACCAAGACATAATGGTTTTGGCAAATCCAGAAATCGCCAATTTACCCAATTGGGTCATTGCCTTAGTTGCCGCTGGTGGTTTGGCAGCAGCCTTATCTACAGCAGCAGGATTGTTGTTGGTGATTTCCTCTTCGGTATCTCATGATTTAATTAAAAAAGTGATTAAACCAACAATTTCTGAACAAGGCGAACTTATTGCTGCTCGTATTTCGGCAATTGGAGCAGTTTGTGTGGCTGGTTATTTTGGTATTAACCCTCCGGATTTTGTTGCCGCAGTGGTAGCGCTTGCCTTTGGTTTAGCTTCTGCTTCGTTTTTTCCGGCTATTGTATTGGGTATTTTCTATAAACGTATGAATAAAGAAGGTGCAGTGGCTGGAATGGTTGTTGGGATTGCTATTATGCTTTACTATATCGTAAAGTTTAAATTTGGTTGGTTAGATGATGTCTTGCCAGATAAAAACCAATGGTGGTTTGGTGTATCGCCTGAGGGCTTTGGAGCCGTGGCTATGGTAATCAACTTTGTGGTTTCTATTACTGTGATGAAGTTTACTAAAGCACCACCTAGTGACGTTCAGGAGATTGTTGAAAACATCCGAATACCAAGTGGAGCAGGAGAAGCTTCAGGCCATTAGACGACAAATTTAAAAAGCGTTTACGCAACCTTTCATTAAACTTAGCATCTTACCTATATAATCCGTTATAAGTAATGCGAAAGCCAATCCTCTTTGTTTTATTGCTCCTCTGTTGTTTACAATTCTCCATGTCTCAAGATAAAAAAGTTCTATTTATTGGTAATAGTTACACCAATTACAACAATTTACCACAGCTTACTTATGAGGTTGCCAATTCCACTGGTGATGGCTTAATTGTGGATGGTTCTATTGTGGGAGGGTCTAGTTTAGAGTTCCATGCTACCAATGGTTTTACCGAAAATAATATCAGTGAAGATACTTGGGATTATGTCATCATTCAAGCTGGTAGTATTGAAGGAGCGCTCACAGGCGATTATTTTGATACGAATGTAGCACCTTATGCGGAACAGCTTGTCGATATCATAAAAGCAAATTACGCCTGTTCCCAACCTGTTTTTTATCGTACTTGGGGAAGAGAAAATGGTGTTGGAGGATCTTTGTGCGTGACTTATCCTTGGATTTGTACCTATGAAGGTATGGACGATGCCCTAGAGATTAACTATCGCGCACTAGCCGATACTAATGACGGACTCATTGGGCCTGTTGGAACTGTTTGGCGTTACCTTATCGATAATCCAAACACTCCTGATTTGTACGATGCTGACGAATCGCATCCAGCCTTAGCAGGTTCTTATGCTGCAGCATGCACGTTCTACACCATTTTATTGCGTAAAGACCCAACATTTATTACTTATGATGCTAGTCTTGATCCAATAGTTGCAGCGCAAATAAGGACTGCAACCAAGGTTGTGGTATATGATCAATTAGCCTATTGGAAAGTGGGTGAGTTTGACCCTCAAGCTAATTTTACCTATTTTGAAAACAATGGCGAAGTCGCCTTTACCAATATCGCTTTAAATGCCGATACCTATGCTTGGGATTTTGGCGACACCAACACATCAACCGATGAAAACCCAATCCATACCTATACACAAATTGGCGATTATAATGTAGAACTTGAAGTGACCAAGTGTGGTGTTATCCACACATACAATGCAACTGTAAGTGTTAGTTCCTTGGACCTTGAAGACAACTTTTTAAAAAGCTTAAAACTATATCCTAACCCAACACAGCATCTTTTAAAGATAGATGGTATCGCTTTAGAAACCATTCAAAAGATTACACTGTATAATCTATTAGGAACGTCTTTACCTGCTAAGTTCAATAAATCAGAAAGCAGTATAGATGTCTCAACCTTAGCTTCTGGCAATTACTTTCTTGAAATCATAAATATTGATGGTGCAAAAACTATACGTAAGATTATCAAACAATAAAGAAGCAACGTGAATGTTGTTTAGCAACAGCCTCTTAAAATAATATTTTTCTTACCTTAGTTAGCTCTTAAAAAAAGTGCAATAAATCAGCTATTACCATGAGCAACTACCACATAAAACACCTTGAAGAATACTACCAAGTCTACCGAAAATCAATTCGTGAACCTGAAAACTTTTGGGAAGAAATAGCCGAAGAACATTTCATCTGGCGCAAAAAGTGGAGCAAAGTCCTCTCTTGGGATTTTACCAAACCTGAAGTCAAGTGGTTTGAAGGCGCCCAGCTCAATATTACCGAGAATTGCATCGACAGGCACCTTGCCACTCGTGGCGATAAAACCGCTATTCTCTTTGAGCCTAACAACCCAGACGAACCAGCAGAACATATAACATACAAGCAATTATATTCTAGAGTTAACAAATTTGCCAATGTACTTAAAGCTCAAGGCATTAAAAAAGGTGATCGTGTGTGCATTTATGTACCTATGATTCCTGAATTGGCTGTTGCATTGTTGGCCTGTGCGCGTATAGGTGCCATTCATAATGTTGTATTTGCTGGCTTTTCATCTACAGCCTTAGCTACTAGAATAAACGACTCCAATTGCAAGATGGTCATCACTGCCGATGGTTCTTATCGTGGTGCTAAAACCATCGACCTGAAAGGCATTGTTGACGAAGCCCTAGAAAGCTGCGATAGCGTAAACACAGTATTGGTTGTTAAACGCATTGACTCCGAAGTTGCCATGAAACAAGGTCGCGATAAATGGTTGCAACCTCTTTTAGACGAGGCTTCCCCTGAAGGCAAAGCTGAAGTAATGAATGCCGAAGATCCTTTATTCATCCTTTATACCTCAGGATCAACAGGTATGCCAAAAGGTATGGTGCACACCACAGCTGGCTATATGGTATATACAGCCTATTCCTTTAAAAACGCCTTTCAATACAGAGAAAATGATGTGTATTGGTGTACTGCAGATATAGGCTGGATTACAGGACATAGCTATATTGTGTATGGGCCACTAGCCAATGGCGCCACAACCCTGATGTTTGAAGGCGTGCCACACTATCCAGATTTTGGACGCTTCTGGCAAATTGTTGAAAAACATAAAGTCAACCAGTTTTATACCGCACCAACCGCCATTCGAGCCTTAGCGAAGCAAGGCTTGGAACTTGTAGAAAAATACGACCTAACCTCATTAAAAGTCTTAGGTTCTGTAGGCGAACCTATTAATGAAGAAGCTTGGCATTGGTACAACGATAATATCGGTAAAAAGAAATCACCAATCATTGATTCGTGGTGGCAAACCGAAACAGGAGGCATCATGATTTGTCCAATCCCTTACGTCACACCAACCAAACCCACTTATGCCACCTTACCATTCCCAGGCATTCAACCCTGTTTAATGGACGAAACTGGAGAGGAGCTTAAAGGCAATCAGGTAGACGGTCGTTTGTGCATTAAATACCCTTGGCCATCCATGGCACGAACCATTTGGGGCAACCACCAACGCTATAAGGATACTTACTTTTCAGCCTTTGAGAACATGTACTTTACAGGTGATGGTGCCTTACGTGATGAGGTTGGCTATTATCGCATCACAGGACGAGTAGACGACGTCATTATCGTATCTGGCCATAACCTTGGTACAGCACCTATTGAAGATGCCATCAATGAACATCCAGCAGTGGCTGAAAGTGCCATTGTAGGCTTTCCGCATGACGTTAAGGGCAATGCCTTATATGGCTATGTCATTTTAAAAGATACTGGCGAAACCAGAAACCACGACAACCTGCGCAAAGAAATCAATCAGATTATTACAGAGCATATAGGTCCTATAGCCAAACTCGATAAAATACAGTTTACCGAAGGCTTGCCAAAAACACGCTCCGGAAAAATTATGCGACGTATTTTACGTAAAATAGCCCACAATGACATAGCCAATTTAGGAGACACCAGCACCCTGCTCAACCCAGAAGTGGTAGAAAGCATCATAGAAGGTGCCAAGGAGTTTAAGAATACTAATTGGTAAGTGTCATTGCGGACGTAGTGAAGCAATTTCGTCAATACCCTATATAGTTATCTGTTATTGGTTCTCCATTGTCAGTTTGGGTGATTTATGAAGCATGAGTGAATTGCATAGAAAACCTTTTGAGGGCAAGTATTACACTGCACTTTTGTTTCACAGTTTTTCACAAAACCCCTAGATGTAACAATAATAACCCTTTCATACCCTATGCTATGTTTCTGTTTTCACCTTCCCTTCAAAAGGGAAGGATTTTTTGTTTTTTCTAAAAAAAGAAGAAATCATTTTTTCCCCTTGTTGCCTTGTAGTCCATATTATTAGCTGATAGGAACAAGGAGGAGTGGCTTTGGTTTCTTTAAAAGAAACTAAAGACGAGGTTGTTAAAACCCCAACTTTGCTTCATTATAGAAGAGGCACGACCGAAGCAAACTCATGACGTAATATCAATACTTCACAATGTCACTTACACCAAGCAAGCACACCATAAGCACAAAAATAGGTATAGATCACTTAATATCTGTGTACATCTTTATAACCACGAAAGCCCAAATAATAACACAAACCGTTACCACAATCGAAAACCAAAAAATAAAGCTATTTACGTCCATTGGTCACGATTTTAAAAAGAATTATCAACCCAAGTATCATAGGCGCCCACATCCCTAAAAAAATGCCATGAAGCTCATGGCCAGTTAAAAAAAGATACTCAGCTATGATGATGATAATAGCACAAAGAATTAAAAGCAGTAAACTGGGCGTGCCCAGCTGTTTAAAAAAAGACATACATAAGGTTTGATGCCGTTAAGGTAAATCATTTTCAAACAAAAACCAATACATATAAAAAAGCATCCAATGCTAAAAGCTTTGTAATGGCAGTTGCTATTATGTGTATAAGGTATCAATTTATTAAACGCAACAATCAAATTTATTTGTATATTTATCTCATAATCAGGCTATTTTGCTAATAACCCATTAATAATTTCACATCTCATGCAGTTAAAAAAACAAGCATACATCATAGGTGTATTTCTTATTGTTATAATTACATCTTCTTTTATAAACGTATCTAACAACACACCAAAGAGGCTAGAAACCAAATCACAATCCTTAGAGTTTCATGTCGATGGTTTGTACTTTGCCGAGTTTTACGATTACATATTTAGAGGCCATTTTGAAAACATTAAAATGACACGCGAAGACATGGATTTCATTATGATATTTGAACAGTACCTAAGAACTTATGGGAAATACTGCGACCAATACCTTCCAGCCGATAAGGTTGAAATCATGGATTTAAAATGTGCCGAAGAAATGGTAGAGAAAAACCTATATGGCGATATTTTGAGCCGTACCTGTACCAGATGGGTTTGGGTAGGCTCCAGCTTATTTGCACGACCTGATTTGTACAATGCCAAAAAAGAAGTAGAAAGGCTACAAAGTGAAGATGTGATACAAAATACCTTTGCTATAATGACTGATCCAAACGCTATTGGTAACTCTATGGATATGGTGCATAAAACCAAAGGCCTACATAATGATATGGTACAATTATTTACACTTAACTCTTGTGATAGTAAAGGCGTGAGACGTTTTGAAGAAAACCTAAAGCGCTTTGCTTTAAGCCAAGAAAGTATCCGTATGCAAAGTAAAAGTAAATATGAAACCATGAAAACTGCAGGAGGCCCTTTGGGTAACCAAAACCTCAATAAACTATTTGACGATTTGGTTGCCAACCAAGCCAAAACTTGGGCTTTGAATAAATATGTGCCACAAAGCATATCTCGAGTATCAGTAATTCAAAAGGATAACCAAGGTAGGCCACTTACAGCAAAAGCATATTACACCTATCAGTTTTTTGGAAGGTCTGGTGAAGGATGGGTGCAAGTCTCTTTTGAAAATGGTTTACCTAAATGCCTTTATTTTCATGACATGCCTCAAAACTGCAAAACACCAAACAGCAGCATAGTGGCATCGTATGCACAAGGTAAATATAGTAATAACTAAGTGGTAAAAATCATTTAACATACCTTAATGTCTATTTTCAATTGTATCAAAAAATACTATCTTAGACAACAAGAATAGTCCTATGCCAAAAACCAGTAACTCAAAAACTTGGTTGAACGTCATCATTCAGCTCCTCGAAGCTTTTTTTAAAAGCTCACGCAGCACAACAAGAACCTGGCACCAGCACGTGGTGCCCTACGAAGGTGATTGGGCAGTACGACGAGAAGGCAACAAGCGTATTACTTCCAAACACAGACGTCAGGACACAGCAATTAATAAAGCCAAGAGCTTGGCAAAAAAACACAAAGCCGATGTGATTATCCACAGGCAAGATGGCTCCATACGTGACCGCATTAATTATGATTAAACCTATGAAAAAACAACTAGCATTACTATGTGTAACTCTTTTATTTGCAGCTTGCAAAGACAAGCAAACCACATCCAACACAGTAAATAATCCGTTTGCAGCTATACAAGATGCGTTAACACAAACCTTAGATAGCATTTACCAACAAGGTGCTATTGTTGGATTTTCGGTAGCTGTAATCAACAAAGATACCACGCTCTTTAATGAAGGGTTTGGTTTTTCAAATGTAGCAACTAAAACAGCCTATACGAAGCATACCATACAAAACATTGGCTCTGTCTCTAAAACGTTTATTGGTATTGCATTATTAAAGGCACAAGAGCTAGGGCACTTAAAATTATACGATCCTATCAATACCTACCTTCCTTTTAAGGTTGTAAACCCTAACCATCCAGAAGTGCCAATTACCATACATCAATTAGCAACACATACCTCGTCTATTAGAGATACCGATTTGTATGGAAAATCGTACATTATGTTAGATAAAGAACACGCAGATGATGTTATGATTATGGAGTATTTTAATGAGCCAGAAACGAGTGTTTCTTTACCAACCTATCTTGAAAACATATTAAGCGTTCAAGGCAATTGGTATGAACCAGAGGTTTATGCAGATTATCCACCAGGCTCAAAGTTTGACTATTCTAATGTAGCAGCAGCACTGGCAGCTGTAGTATTGGAAGGCGCTTCAAGAATGTCGTTTAAAGACTTTACCAAGCAGTATATTTTCAAGCCTCTAAACATGGATGATACAGGTTGGTCAAATAGCGATATTGATGTCAGTAAACGCTCCAAAGTATATAAAGTAAAAGATACCCTCATTGCAGATTATCGACTCATCACATATCCAGATGGTGGTTTAATAACCTCCACGACTAGTTTAAGTACCTATTTCTCAGAATTAATGAAAGGTTATTTAGGCGAAGGAACTATTTTAACGAAAGAAAGCTATCAAGAGTTTTACAAAAAACAATTGGTTGCGAGCCATTTTGAAGATGGAGAATTGTCAGGTAATACTGGTATTTTTCTAGACTATAGTACACATGGTATTGGACATAATGGTGGCGACCCAGGGATTGTAACCTTTATGTATTTCAATCCAGAAACTGGTATTGGTAACATTCTGTTTGTTAATACAGATTTTGATTATGATGACCAAGTTCTGGAAACCTTTAAAGCCGCTTGGACCACCTTAAACAATTACCAAACTAAATTTAAATAATCCACTCTGTGTGACACTTAATAAACCCAACTTGCCCTGATCATTTCGTCTAAGGGTTATTGCGAGGCTGGCGCTTACTGTCAATAGAAGCAATCCCATGATAGGTGGCGAGAGGCAGATTGCTTCAGCCTAAGGGTTTCGCAATGACATTATAAATTTTATGTTTATATACTTTTTTGGAAACAATTTGAGCTTTATAAAAGGCAGATGGGTAAGTGGGTGTATTCCCCTTGCCCTTTTTTTAGTTACATACCGACGGTAAGGTAAAAAACACCTATGCCATTGCCTTGAAGGATACTATCCAATAGCAACTGCACATTGGTGTTTAAAGCACCCATCACAAAGGATTGCTGCTCCAATGCTGAAATGCCAATACAAAGATAGTAATTTTTTAACACACAACCGTTATTGCGAGGAGCGAGACAAGAGTGACTAAGCAATCTGTTAAATAAAATCCTCTAAGTAAATAATTGTATACAATAGCACCAACTCTTCTAATTTTTTTATTTTTATAACATCCTTAGCAAACTATAATCAAATCAACTCTTAAAACTCTATGGCAAACAAAAACCTCATGAAAGCTAAAAATGCAAAAAGGGATAATTTTTAACTAAATAAAAATCATGACTACAATTTATGGACATTAAACTAGCAGTTCTTATTGATGGAGACAATATACCCTCGGCCTACGTAAAAGAAATGATTGAAGAAATTGCCAAATACGGCAACCCAACCATTAAACGTATTTATGGCGATTGGACCAAGCCACATTTGTCTAAGTGGAAAAACATGCTGTTGGAAAACGCCATTACGCCCATACAGCAATATGGATATACCACAGGCAAAAACGCTACAGACTCTGCTATGATAATTGATGCAATGGATATTTTGTACTCTGAAAAAGTGAATGGTTTTTGTTTGGTATCCAGTGACAGCGATTTTACACGCTTGGCAACACGACTGCGCGAAGCAGGCATGCTAGTGTATGGTATTGGCGAAAAGAAAACGCCTAGTCCGTTTATAGTAGCCTGTGATAAGTTTATATACATTGAAATATTAAAGCAACAAACCACTAAAAATGAAACAACTTCTGGTGATGCTATTGAAGATGCCAAGAACAATTATGATAAAATAACACCAAAAGACATTCAGTTTATTGCTACGACCATTTCAGATTTAGCTGATGATGATGGCTGGGCGTTTTTAGGAGACGTTGGTAGTTTATTGCAAAAAAAACAGCCAAACTTTGACTCCAGAAACTTTGGTTTTGAAAAGTTAACACCATTAATAAAGTCCATTGGAAAGTTTGATATAGAACGTCGTGAAGATTATAAAGGACGCTCCAAACTAGTATATGTAAAGAATAAGCCTAGAGCAAAAGTTAAACGTTCTAGAGCTAAGAAATAGTGAAATCCTTTCAGAATCAGCCTATGCTGTGCTATGGTTGTCACCTTCCTGTAGTAGGGAAGATGGAAAGGGTGAATAACCAGTACGGTACAAATTTTAGTATTGCCCAAACATCATACTTTATTATCTTTGGGTTGCACTTAAATTGTGGTTGGTTTAGGTTTAAGAAAACAATACAAATTAAAACTGAAAACAGAATGAACAAGAAAAAGCTCATTAAGACATTTGTTTTGGCAGGACTTATAGTTTCTTGTAACACAAGTAATAAAACGGAAAGCACAGCTGTATCACCTACTAAAAGAGATACAAAATCTACCAACAAAACTCCAGTTGAGTTGGATAAAAACTTAGTTGAGATTGACTCTGATGAAGCTAGAATAGCAACAGCATTAATGGCAGCGCCTGCTGAAAGCAGAGAAGGATGTACCGTAATTGGCTATAATATGGCAGGCGAATTTGTAACACTAAAGGAAGGGACTAATGCATATATCTGTATTGCCGACAACCCTAATCAAGAAGGTTTTAATGCAGCGTGCTACCATAAGAGCCTTGAGCCTTTTATGGCAAGAGGAAGGGAATTAAAGGCTGAAGGAAAGTCTGCAACAGACATATTTGATATCCGCGAAAAGGAAGCCAAGGCAGGTACTCTCGATATGGGAAAACCTGGATCTACGCTGCATGTTTATTATGGACCAAGCACATTATATGACCCAGAAACTTATGAAGTTAATGAGGCTAAATACCGCTATGTGGTTTATATACCTTGGGCAACATCTGAATCAACGGGTTTACCAGAAAAACCTTATGCGTCAAACCATCCTTGGATCATGAATCCGGGAACACATAGAGCTCATATTATGATTTCTCCTTTAGCAGAAGAGCAAGAGTAAACCGAGGTAACTGGTCATCGGTCATTAACGACACTGTTAATAAGTTTGATTCATTAAAGTAGCCCTTTTCGTTATATTTGCAAGAAACTAACTATTTTTTAAATTATGACACATAAACTTATCTTTAGTGTATTGGCATTAAGCTTCATTATGTCTTTACAAACATTAACGGCACAGTCCACTATTATGGGCTTTTCGGACGAAACTGCTAAAACACAATTACAACTAGAAGCCAATTATGACAAACTGCTTAATGCCAATAACTTGGATGAATGGATGAAATATTTAAGTGCAGAGCCACACCATGTAGGTTCGCCTTATGATAAAAAAGTAGTCGATTTTGTGGCCGCCAAATTTAAAGAATGGGGTTTTGACGTACGCATAGAAAAGTTTAATGTACTCTTTCCGACACCTAAAGTGCGTTTGGTAGAAATGACGGCACCAACAAAGTTCAAGGCTAGTTTAACGGAGCCACCAGTAGAAGGAGATGAATATTCTGAACAAACCAAGGATGCTCTTCCGGGATACAATGCCTTTTCTATTGATGGTGATGTCACTGCTGATTTGGTATTTGTAAATTATGGCATTCCAGCCGATTATGAAGAGTTGGAGCGCAGAGGTATTTCAGTTAAAGGCAAAATAGTCATAGCAAAATACGCAGGCTCATGGCGAGGTATTAAGCCAAAACTAGCCGCCGAAAAAGGCGCTATAGGTTGCTTGATTTATTCAGACCCAGAAGATGATGGCTATTACCAAGGTGATGTATATCCCAAAGGTGCTTTTAAAAATGAATATGGTATTCAAAGAGGCTCTGTAATGGATATGCCAATGGCTCCTGGTGATCCGTTAACGCCAGGATATGGCTCTACAGATGATGCCAAACGTATTGATATTAGTGAGGCTAAAACACTTACTAAAATACCAGTGTTGCCAATTTCTTATCACGATGCAAAACCTTTATTGGAAGCCCTAGAAGGGCCTGTAGCACCAAGCTCATGGAGAGGTGCTTTGCCAATAACTTACCATATAGGTCCTGGACTAGCAAAAGTACATTTAAAGCTAGAGTTTAACTGGGAACAAAGACCAGCTTATAATGTTATCGCAACTATGAAAGGCTCAACATACCCAGATGAATGGGTGATTAGAGGGAATCATCACGATGCTTGGGTACATGGTGCCAGCGACCCTATTAGTGGCTTAGTAGCACTGATGGAAGAGGCTAGAGCAGTTGGTAACTTGGTAAAAAATGGCAACAAGCCAATGCGAACCATGATTTACTGTGCTTGGGGAGCAGAGGAACAAGGTCTGTTGGGCTCTACCGAATGGGTTGAAACACATGCCAATGAGTTAAAGCAGAAAACCGTAGCTTACATTAATACAGATGGAACAGGAGCAGGGTTTTTAGGTGCTGGAGGTTCACATACCTTAGAAAAATTCTTCGATCAGATTAGTAAATCGGTTATTGATCCGCAGACCAACGTTACAGTGTTTGAGCGCAGAAATGCTGCACAACAAGTATCTGGTGGTGCCCCTTGGTCACATTATGAGTTAGGCGCTTTAGGCTCAGGTTCAGATTATTCGCCATTTTTTCAACATTTAGGGATAGCTTCTTTTAATTTAGGATTTGGCGGAGAAAGTTCAGGAGGAGAATACCATACAATGTATGATTCTTATAAACACTACAAAAGATTTAAAGATCCTAATTTTCAATATGGTGTAGCCTTGGCAAAAGTGGCAGGACGAACCAGCTTACGATTGGCAAATGCCGAAGTATTACCATTTGAGTTTAGTCATTTTGCAAACACTGTAAACACTTATGCAGATGAGGTGACAGCTTTAGCAGAAAACCTAAGAAAACAAGCGGAACAGCACAATACACTTATAAGTAACGGTATATATGCCTTAGCAAACAACCCTAAGGATAATCTTAAAGTACCTGATGCCAAAGCCAATGTGCCATACTTTAACTTTGCGCCATTGGAAAATGCATTGAAAAACTTAGATAAACAATCCAGAGCATTTTCAAAGGCCATGCAAAATGGAGTTTCCAATGTTAAAAACAAGGTAGCAGTAAATGCTATATTGAAAGATATGGAACGATCCTTGACAAAAGAACATGGTTTGCCAAAGCGTCCTTGGTATAAGCATCATATTTATGCACCAGGGTTTTATACAGGTTATGGTGTAAAAACGTTGCCAGGTGTAAGAGAAGCTATAGAGCAAGGAGAGTTTAATGATGTTGAAAAACAGATTGATATCTTGGCATCGGTAATTAATGAATTCTCATCAAAAATAGACAAGGCCATTTCATTGATGAAATAAAAGATTTAGGAATTACTTTCAAACAATTTATTAAAAGCATCACTATTTGTGGTGCTTTTTTAGTTGTGTAATACTTTTAAGCGTATAAACACTAAAAACGATAAGATTCCAAAAACAGAAAACCCAACAAAAAGCGGCAACACTGAATCTGATACAAAGCCTCCAATATAGTTGGCTATAGGAACAGCCATAACAGTAGACACAAACCCATTGATAGCGGCACCAATGCCAGCAATATGCCCTAAAGGCTGCATGGCTAGTGAGCGCAAGTTTCCGAAGAGAAACCCAATAGCAAAAAACTGCAAAGCAAAAAATGCTATAAGTATTTCAATGCTCGGATTTACTCCAGACCAAAACAAGATAACGTACAACAAAGAAATAGCACAATATGCAATAGTTCCAGCATAGGCTATTCGCCACATACCAAACCTTATCACATAACGACTATTTAAAAAAGTAGCTAATCCCACTGCAATGGCCAAACTGGCAAATATGTACGGAAACCTTTCGCCTAGGTTATACTGATGCTCAAAAATTTGTTGTGCAGTACTTAAATACACCATAAAAGAACCTGTGATAAAGCCTGAAACCATAGTGAAACCAACAGAATGTTTATGATTTAAAAACTCTTTAGCACCATTTATAAAGAGCTTTGGTGTAAACTTTATCTTGTTTTTGTCTGTTAAAGTTTCTTCTTGTCGTTGCCAAAACCAAAGCATGACTATGAAGCCAAAAAGTAAATTGACATAAAAGATAGATTCCCAATTGTAATAGTGCAATAAAAACTG
Source organism: Flavobacteriaceae bacterium (assembly GCA_020435965.1). GTDB lineage: Bacteria > Bacteroidota > Bacteroidia > Flavobacteriales > Flavobacteriaceae > CAJQLB01. The sequence continues at coordinate 61,480 of JAGQYS010000059.1, forward strand.
TCCCAGAGTAGGTGCAATTACTGGCACAAGTATAAATACCATAACTACAATGGAGAGTATTTTTGCCATAAAGTCGCCACTGTAAGAGTCTCTAATCATAGCAATGCTAAGGGTTCTAGGAGCTGCAAGGCCAACTCCTTGAAGGATACGACCTAAAATCATTACCTCAAAACTTTTTGTAGTAACGCAGACAATGGTTGCTACAATAAAAAGAGAGAAGCCAATATATACGATAGGTTTTCTACCAAAACTATCAGATAAAGGACCAAAAATAAGCTGACCACATCCCAAACCAAGAAATATCATGGTCACCAACATTTGGTTTTTGTTTGTATCAGCCACGTCTAAGGCTTCCCCAATTTCTGGAAGGGCTGGTAGTAAAGCATCAATAGAAAGTGCAACAATAGACATCAACGATGCCATGAGTGCTACAAATTCAAGTTCAAACGTTGGTTTATGTTGCATGGGGCAAAAATAAAGTAATTATTTTCTATTTTTAGCCTATGGAAAATCATTATCAACTAAATAATGAACAGTTTTTAAATGCTTTTAAAAATGCGACTTTGCCTCCTAAATTATTTAATCATGAAGCTCACTTGCGATTGGCTTATTTATTAATTAATGCATACGGAATAGACGAAGCTATAAAAATAAGTTGCAAACAAATTATTGCTTATACAGGTTTGTTGGGAGCTAGTGATAAATTCAACAAAACTTTAACTGTGGCAGCAGTAAGAGCTGTTTATCATTTTATGTTGAAATCCAAAACGGATAATTTTAAAAATTTTCTTATTGAGTTCCCTAGATTAAAACACAACTTTAAAACCCTTTTAGCACAGCATTACGCTGTTGATATTTATAATTCGGAAAAAGCAAAAACATCTTTTATAGAACCAGACTTATTACCATTTGATTAACCAACTAACCTTTTTTATGATGATAAAAAAACCAATCTTTTTAATTGCTGCCTGTTTAGTACTGCTCATTAGCTCGTGTTTAGATACTTCAAGTAAAAACAGCAGTGAAAATTTATTAAATACTGATTTTGAATTAGTTAACATTAACAATCAATATAGTATGGAAGTTCCTGATTTTATGAAGGAATCTAAAGAATTAAATGATGAGGCATCATTGCAATATCAAAACATATTTAAAGAACTTTACATCATAGTCATTGATGAATCAAGAGAAGAATTTAAAACTGTGTTTCAAGATTTAGGTGAGTATGACGATGAGATTTCTATGGTGGAAAACTATAAAAGTATACAACTTGAATTTTTACAAGAAGCTATAACAATTCATAGCAAAGAAGATGTAGAGTCATCTGTTATTAACGGTCTTCCATTTGAAATTGTGAAGGTTGATGCTACCTCTGATGGAATTGATATTGCCTATACTATAGCCTATATTGATGGTCCTGAAAATGTTTATATGATAATGGCTTGGACAGAGAAAGACAAAAGAGAAAAAAATGAGGCATTATTTCAGAAAATGATAAAGTCATTTAAAATTTCCGCAAGAACTAAAGGCGTTACGAAAAACCCAAGTTAATTCAAAATACATGAAACCATCTACCATAACTGAACTTAAAAAGGAGCTAAAATATAGATCTAAAGAACAACTTATGGAGTATTGTTTGGCTATGGCTAGGTTTAAATTGGAAAGCAAAGAACTACTTACGTATTTGGTATTTGAATCTGAGAATGAAGCGACCTATATTGAAAGTGTAAAAGTATATATATCAAGCAGTTTTAAAGAGATCAATACCGTAAATTACCATTATATAAAGAAAACAGTCAGAAAAATATTACGCCAAACCAAACGATTTATCAGATACTCAAAGAAAAAAGAAACTGAAGCCGAGTTGCTTATTTATTTCTGTAAAGCCCTTGGTGAAATGAGACCTTCTTATAAGCGCAATACAGTGCTTACAAATACGTTTAACAAACAATTGGAATTGGCACAAAAAGCGATTACCAAAATACATGAAGATTTACAGTATGATTACAACGTGATGATTGAGGAGATGGAGGGTAATATAAGTTAAACACATTAAAAACCTATAGACTTCCTCTAGCAAATTTTTATCTTTAACCTTTTAAAACCAACATGATGAATTTTAAACATTGCCTTATATTAAGTTTTGCTTTGTGCATCATTTCTAGTCTGCAAGCACAGGAAATGTCGTTTGAAGAATACAACCCTAAATCTACATTGGTGGTTCCAGGCGATAGTATTTTCAAAGCTAAGTTCCCTTTTATTGATGTACATGGCCATCAATACAGAATGCCAACACAAGATTTAACCTCAGTTGTGACAGATATGGATAAGCTTAATTTGGCAATTATGGTGAACCTTAGTGGTGGTACAGGAGATGCTATTGTGCAATCGGTTAATAATATCGAAAAAAACTTTCCAGGCCGTTTTGTAGTTTTTGCCAACATAAACTTTCAAGATGCTGGAAGTGAAGGGTGGACTGAAAAAATGGTTGCACAATTGGAGCAAGATGTTAAAAATGGAGCTCGAGGACTAAAAGTTTATAAAAGTTTAGGACTTAGCAATAAAGATGTTAAAGGTAACAGGTTGGCTATTAATGATGTAAGATTAGATCCTATTTGGGCAAAGTGTGGCGAATTAGGGATACCTGTGCTGATACATTCTGCAGATCCAGCTTCATTTTGGGATGAATTTGATGGTGATAACGAACGTTGGTTGGAGCTAAAGACACATCCAAGACGAAAGCGTAGCGATACTGATCCTGCACCTTTTCAACAAATCATGGATGAACAATACAGTATTATCAAAAAGCATCCTAACACTACATTCATTAGTGCACATATGAGCTGGTTGGCTAATGATTTAGGAAAACTTGGCAAATTGCTTGATGAAATGCCAAACATGAATGTTGGCATAGGAGCAATTATTGCTGAACTTGGCAGACAACCACGTTTTGCTAAAAAATTTATAACCAAATATCAAGATAGAGTGTTGTTTGGTAAAGATAGCTGGAAACCTGAAGAATTTCCAACCTATTTTAGAGTATTAGAAAGTGCTGATGAATATTTTCCTTACCATAAAAAGTATCACGCTTTTTGGGCTATGTATGGTTTGGATCTGGATGATGAGGTGTTAAAAAAAGTTTACTACAAAAACGCATTACGTATTGTTCCAGGATTAAATAAAAGTTTATTTCCAAATTAATCTAGATTCATTCTTTTTTTGTAAATTATAGAAGCTAACAATTAGAATAATTATTTCATTCAGATTGTAAAAACTAATTGATTTGGCATTACATTTGATTTGTTATTCAAAATTATTTTTTCAATAAAAAAACATGAAAAAACCTTTTTTAGTATGGTGTTTGGCATTGCTTTTTATTGACTCAATATGGAGTCAGAAATTATTGCCCGAAGCTATAAAATCTCAAATAGAATCTTACAAGAACGATATTAGAGGACCATACAAAGACATTCGTTGGTTTTGTACTGATGGTAGTATTAGGCAACCCAAAGATCCATGTCCAGATAATATTGGTCCAGGTTGGCAACATGCACGATACAAAGATGCTGTTTTAGAATTGAGTAAAAGTAATCATATTTTCTTAGGTCAGATTCTTACCAATACTGATAAAGAAGCATTTTGGGATGCTGAACAAAACCATTCACGATTAAAACAATATCAAATTGATAAATACTTGCGTTTGGTTGATGATGGTTGGATCATGAAAAAAGGCCAGTTCTATAGAGGAGCCATACAAGCAGAAGATGAACAAGCTTGGGGGATAGAATTTTATAAATGGTTGCTAAGTAACGAGGAAGTGATAAAGAAAAACTTTTTTCTAATTCGTCAGTCCTTAAAAGATATTCCTTATAATGAAGACGATAACGTGTCTCAGTTAATGAGAAGCCAATCAAAAGTAATTTCTGATGAATTTGTTCAGTTTATGGATTTAAGAGTAAAAATTCACAGCCAACCAGAACAATCTGATATTGAAAAAGTTAAGGCTTTTAAACAAAAATATAGTACTCAATTATCCGCAGAATTACAAAAACAATTTGATGCACTATTAAGTACAATGTCTAAATTTTATAAACCTACTGACCTTATTGGGTTAACAGTTAAAGCAAATCTAATCACCACTACACCTTTTGGAGTAAAATTAAAATCATTTGCAGAAAAACACCAAAAAAATCAAAATCCTTCAGCAGAACTAATTATTGATGCTTCAGAACTATTATTAGACCTAAGACAGGCTGTTTTAGATGAAAAAAGACCATTAGCTCGATTACAACTATTAGATATTTCTTTAAAACTTGAAGCGTTGATATTTAAGAATGCTCCAGAATGGCAACCAGAAGATATTCAAGGCTTGCTCAATAAAATTTGTTACTTAGGCATGGCAACTGCAGGAGCTGGTTATATAGAAGAGTATGAATGGAGTGAAATAAACGTATCTGTACCTCAACAAGAAAGCTTGACGCTTGAAGAACTGACTTCTGTGCTTGAAAACGGAAGAAGTATTGTTGAGTGGAGTTCATCAATGGTCAAGGCAAACTACCAAAACATTGTTAATGAGTACACTGCTTTTGAACCAAAGACATATGGCTTTATTGATGATAAGATTAGAGGCTCTATTGCTTTGTATCTTGGCATGAGTGTTGGCGATTTAGGCGATGTTATTGCTGAAGAATCTCAATTGACTAATAAAGTTATGAAAATAGCTAACCAAAGCTCAGTTCGTGGTCTCAATCCAGGATACGCTTTTGGCGAATTGGTTGTGATATCTGAATCTCCAGACCATATTGAAGTTAATTCTAATAACATTTATATTTTTCAAAGACCACCTGCTGATTTGAAACCCGTTGCAGGTATTGCAACAGTATCTGAAGGAAATTTGGTGTCACATGTTCAGTTGTTAGCCAGAAATTTGGGTATACCAAATGCTGCTTTGTCAGATGCAAATCTTAATGACCTTAAACCTTATCATGGACAGAAAGTGTTTTATGCAGTATCAAATAAAGGTAATGTGATTTTAAAACCAGAAAACGAAATGACAGACGAAGAACGTTCACTTTTTGTAAAAACCGAACGTAAAGAAGATAAGATTGAAGTCCCTGTTGGACAGATTCGATTAGATCAAACCAATGTTTTAAATATGAGAGATGTTGATGCTAATGATTCTGGTAAACTTTGTGGACCAAAAGCAGCTAATTTAGGTCAGCTTAAAAAAATGTTTCCAGATAATGTAGTTGAAGGTTTAGTTATTCCGTTTGGTATTTTCAGATCTCACATGGAGCAACGTATGCCTGATACACAAGGTTCCTATTGGGAATTTTTAAATGCAATGTTTGATAAAGCTGAAGAAATGAGATCCAATAACATTCCTGAAGCTGAAGTTGAAAACTATCAATTAAGAGAATTAGAAGTTTTAAGAAATGCTATTAAAAGCATGTATTTAAGTCCTGAATTTGTAAACCAATTAGAAGATGAGTTTGAGTCAGTTCTAGAAAAACCATTAGGAGAGTTACCTGTATTTTTAAGAAGTGATACCAATATGGAAGATCTTAAGGACTTTACTGGAGCTGGACTTAACTTAACCCTTTTTAATGTGGTAGATAAAGCTAAAGTTATACAAGGTATTAAAGATGTTTGGGCTTCACCTTATACAGAAAGAAGCTTTAAATGGAGACAAAAATATTTGTTGAATCCAGAAAATGTTTTTCCATCAATTCTTATAATTCCAAGTGTAGATGTAGATTATTCTGGAGTGTTAATTACAAAAGGTATTACTTCTGGAAAGGAAGACGACTTGACCATTGCTTTCAGTAGAGGAGCAGGAGGTGCAGTAGATGGTCAATCTGCTGAGAGTTATTTACTTAAATCAGATGGAGGTTTACGCTTTTTGGCTCCAGCAAGAGAAATGTATTACAATAGTCTGCCAGAATCTGGTGGTACAGTTAAACAATTAGCTACTTTTGAAGAACCTATTTTAAATAACCAAAACTTAAATGCAATAAGAGCATTAGCTAAATCTATAAAATCTAGAGTAGCCAAAGAAACCAATTCAGATTATGAAGGTGCTTTTGATGTCGAGTTAGGGTTTAAAGATAACAAGTTATGGTTGTTTCAAATACGACCATTTGTTGAAAACAAAAAAGCCATTAGCTCTAATTATTTAGAGTCAATTACACCAAAAATAGATCAGAATAAAGGCATATTATTATCTAAAAAATTATAAGATGAAAAAGCATTTTTACATCATTTTGTTACTTTTTTTATGCGTTTCATTCACTACTGTGAGCTATTATCCAGTTGATGGTTATGAACGTACTGGAATCAAAAGGTTAAAACGATTAGAACTCATAAAAAGTGGTGAGCTTAAAGATGCTACAAAATTACCTGAAGGCGCCATGAAGTCTTATATGGACATTCAGTTAAGCCTTATAGAAAAAAATCAAGATAGTGTGCATTGTTTTTTAAAGGAAGATGAGGTATTTCAGAAAGAGATTAATAATTTATTCAGAGGGTTAGATAAGAGCTATTCGTTAACTATTTTAGATATTTCAGATTTACAAAATATAAGATATGCTCACAGAAATGAAACTTCAGGTTATCAACCTGGAAGTGTTGGTAAATTAGCAGTTTTGGTTGCTCTGTTTGAACAATTAGCAATTATCTATCCAGATGACTTTGATAAACGCTTAGAACTTCTTAAAAATAAGTCTGTAAAGGCTGGAGCTTGGGGTTTAACAGATTCACATACAGTACCGATTTTTAATATTGAAACTCAAAAATTAGTTAAGCGTCAAGTTATAGCAAGTGATGTTTTTACATTATTTGAGTGGGCTGATCACATGTTGTCTGTAAGTAATAATGGTGCAGCGAGTATTGTTTGGCGTGAAGCTTTATTGATGCAAGTATTTGGAGAGAAGTATCCAGAATTAACTCAAGAAGAGGCAGATGCTTATTTTAAGGATACACCAAGAAAAGAACTCACAGATTTAGCCAATGATATTGTTAATTTACCTCTTAGAAAATTAGATATAACTTCAGATGAATGGCGATTAGGTAGTTTTTTTACAAGTGGAGCCAATAAGTATGTTGGTGATAAAGGTGGTAGTATTGGATCTCCTTTAGGCTTGATGAAGTTTTTAATTCAGTTGGAGCAAGGTAATGTTATAGATAAAGCTTCAAGTTTAGAAATGAAACGACTTATGTATATGACTGATAGACGTATTCGATATGCACAATCACCTGCATTAAAAGAAGCTGCTGTTTACTTTAAATCTGGGAGCTTGTATAAATGCGATAGAACCAAAGGTGAAGAATGTGGAAAATATATGGGAAATGTCAATAACTTCATGAATTCTGTAGCTATTGTTGAACATCCTGATAATTGTAGATATATGGTTGTTTTAATGACTAATGTACTTCGTAAAAACTCAGCCTCAGATCACATGGCATTAGCTGCTAGTATTGATAAAATTGTGAGAAAATAATATGACGGTTTGGGTTATATTTATTTGTTCAATTTTATTATTTCTGGCCTTAGATTTAGGCATTTTTAATAAAACACCTCATGTTATTTCTACTAAGGAGGCTTCTTTCTGGACTCTCATTTGGGTTAGTATAGCATTGTGCTTTTCTTTTGTTGTTTTTTTAATTTTTAAAAACAATTGGGTAGCCAACCCAACACAGTTAACACCATTAGATGCAGCCTTAAAATATGTTACTGGTTATTTAATTGAATTGTCATTAAGTATTGATAATATTTTTGTAATTGCTGTAATTTTTTCTTCATTTAAAATTCCACAAAAATATCAGCATAGAGTTTTGTTTTGGGGCATCATAGGAGCAATCGTATTTAGGGCTTTAATGATATTTTTTGGAGTCGCTCTTTTTGAAAGGTTTTCATGGATAACCTATGTGTTTGGAGTGTTTTTAATATTTACTGCAATTAAATTATTGATTTCAAAAGAGAGTAAGGAGTACAACCCAAAAAAATCATTTATTTATAAAACCGTTAGAAAAATTATTCCTATCACAACAACTGTTGACAATGAGTATTTCTTTGTAAGAAAAAAACATCTTCTTGTTGCCACTCCATTATTTTTAGTTCTTATTTTGGTGGAGTTCACAGATATCTTATTTGCATTTGATAGTATACCAGCCATTTTAGCAATTACTACGAATCCGTTTATTGTTTTTAGCTCCAATATACTGGCTATTTTAGGGTTAAGGTCTATGTATTTCTTTTTAAGTAATATGACTAGCAAGTTTTACTTTATAAAGTATAGCCTAGTTGCTATTTTAACTTTTGTAGGTGTAAAATTATTGCTGGCTCATCATTACAAATTTCCAGAATGGTTTTCCCTTAGCTTTATATTTGTTGCTTTAGCAATTGGAATTGTTGTTTCGGTAAAATCTAAAGTTAAGGCTTAATGGATTGAAGTAATTTGTCAGCTCTTAACTTTACTTTTTCATTGGTTTCTGTTTGTGAAACCATAACCAATAATGAATTAAATTGAGAGCTGTTTGTTTTTTCAATGAGGTATAATACAGCGAGTTTAAGTTTCACATCTTTACGTTGTAATAAGGCTTGGTAGCATTCTGCCTCACTAAACACTTTTAAGTTTAGTTTTTTAAACTTTTCTTCGGGTGAACCACCAAGTAATATGGTTTCTGTTACAGGAATCAATTCTTTTTTAAGTTGTTTGTCAAGAATATTATCTAAAAACTCAATGGCATGAATACGTTGCTCTTCTTTACCATGTAAAATGGTATTTAAAATTGGATCAACATCTTGAGGTGGATACTTAATGCCTAAAAACCTAAAAATACGCTGTAATTGTCTATCTAAACGCTTTTCTAATAATTGAATAAGATCAACCCTTGCTTCATATTCTTCTTGAGATTCTTGTGTTTTCTCTTTCTTTTTATACTGAATTACTATTTGAGAATGTATTACAGAAAGTGTGTTTTGATATAAGTTGCATTCGTCTAAAATCTGGTCAATAATAAATCTGTCTTTTATATAAAGATGATTATGTTTCCATTTCAAGCGTTTTAATGCTTCAATGGCTTCAACTTTTACTGAATGCTCAGTATTCTCAGTAAGTTTTATAAGTGTATTTACTGCCTTTTGAGTTGCAAATTTTTCAATTACTGCAATGGTATAAACAGCATCCTCGGCATCAATGGATTCTTGTTTAATGTTGTCTAAAAGAATTTTTAAAATAGGCTCATTATAAAAGAAAAGTGCTTCTATTGCTGTTTTTCTAGTGTCTTTTCCTGAAAGATGAGAAATGATTTCATCAATAAATTGTTGGTCTAAAGTTTTTGATGCACTTGAAATAGCTATGTTAACAATATCAACTTCATTAGACTTTAATTCAGTATGTATTATTTCATAGAATTTATCAGCTCTTGAGTTACCGATAACTTGAAGTATAGATTTTAGCTGGTCTGCTTTCTGTTTTCCATCAGCTAATAATTCATTATGATTTATAGCATTTTCAATACGTTGTTCTAAACTAAATCGATGCTGTAAGGCCTTGTTATTTCTCAGTTCTAGTGACAATCCAATTAGCGCAGCATTTGCAATTGTAGAATCATTAGAATCTAAGTATTTATTAAAAAGTTCTACAGTATCTTGATCATAGTTTTTTAGTAAGTATCTAAAAGCAGCAGCAGTAACTTCTTGATCTGAGTCATGAATTAAACGCTCCATTTCAAAACATAGATTTTCCGTTTTTAAAAAGTACAAGTTTTCTATAGCTAATGCTCTTACAGTTGCAGATTCGTGGTGCAATAATTTTTTTATAGCAAAGAAAAAGCGTTCATCTTTTACTTCTAAAGTTTTTTGCAGCATATGTAAAATCTGATTTTCAGTACCACTAAACAAGGCTCTTTTTACAGTATCTATTATTGAAGTGACATGTATTTCTTCCTTTTTGCCAGTTTTTTCTTTTTTTGTTTCAGTAGTTAATAATGATTTAAAACTAATAATATACTCTTGTCTTAATTGATAAATAATATAAAGCCAAAATACAATTAAGGCGATGATAATGATACTTATAAAGGTAGATGACAAATCCAATCCATTAACAAAAAAGATAAGTATAAAACCAGCAATTCCAGTCGCTATACTATCCACTACAACACCTGTAAAAGTCTTGGTTTTCTTTTTTATATCTATAGGAATTGGTATAGATAGTAATTCAGTTGCTGCTTTATTGACCGATTGTTTTAAACTCCCATCGATAACTTTTATTAAAACAATAACCCAAAGTTGAGGTAAGATAAGTAACAATGCAGAGCCAATTAATATACCTGAAGGCAACCAAAGTAAAGATTTGCCAACACCAAAAGTCCCAACCAGTCGCTGTGTTAAAAACAATTGTATGAGTAATGAAATTACACTTAAAGTTGAAAACCAAAATCCAAAGAAAGAGGTAAGTTCTTCCTGGTCTTCAATAAAACGAGACGCATAATCACTATATTGATAGTCTACCAATTTTGCAATTAAAACACTAATGCCAATCACTATTGCTATTAAGGTAAGCAATCTTGATTGCTTTATAAGTTTAAATGGAGATTCTGATTTATTTTTAGATCGAATTGAAACTTGAAAAGTATTTAGGGATTTCACTTCATTTTTCCAGATATAGCTAGTAATAGGAAAGCAACCTAGCAACAAAAATGCTGCAACAAACAATAAATTTTCTGTATTGATAAAGTTAGCAAGAAGAGAGGTTAAGTAACCTCCAAAAATTCCACCTGCAATTGCTCCAGCTCCTATGAAGCCAAAAACACGTTTAGCTTCTCGAGCATTGTAAACCAGATTGGCTAAGATCCAGAATTGTGATGCTGATAATAAGCCAAAGATTGCGACCCAAACATAAGGTATATAAAGCCAATAACCTGAAATTTTAAAATTGAAAGCTACTCCAAAAATCAATAAAGAAATTACTGATGCAATTAAGGTACCTTCAATGATGGTATTGAGTGCTTTTCTTTCTAAAATGATATTGTAAAAATAAGAACCCAAAATGGCAATTAATGCTGTAAGAACATAGCCTAATGGTAAAGCATCTGAGGTTAATTCAGAAAGAAACATTGAATTAACCGTTGGCTTTACTATTAGTAAGGTTGTAATTAAAAGGAATATGTTAAGCTGTAGAAGAAGCGTTTTTTTAAGTTCTTCTTCTTTAAGATCAAACAATTTGAGTATTAATGTTTTTATAGCTTTTAAGCTCAACATATTTGGTGCATCTTTAATATTTCTTAAGAAAAATTACTTTAGACAAAAGTAATTTAAAATACTTAGAACTAAATAGAAGGCAGTTTAATATGGTTAGTTTTTAGCGATAGGATCACTATTAAGTTTGAGTATTTTTTCTACTGGTTTAACAAGATCTCTAATAATTTGTTCTCCAGCTGGATCATCAATTAATGCAACAAGTATATAACGTCTATCTAAATCTTTTCCCCAAACCAAAACTGAATCAGAGTGATAGGTTTTCCAAGAGCCAGATTTTCTGTAAACACTAGCATTAGGTGCAATTTTGTCAAGCACACTAATGAACTTATGATGTAAATCGGGTTTTTCCATAATATTAAGCATTTGTTCAGAACGCTTTCTATTTACCAATTCGCCATTTGCCAATAAGTAGTAATACCTGCAAACTTGTGTAACAGTTGCTGCATGACTTAAATTTTTAAGCGGTTCTCTGTTAGTGTCGCCACCTCCACCATATCGTTTACCAACCCATAGTCCACCACCTTTTTGTTCATCATAAAAGCCATATTTAGGATCTGTCATTACAGATTCTATTTTGGCATAGCCAACACGATCTATCATACGAGTTGATGCTGCGTTATCAGATTTACTAATCATGATACGCATATCATTTTTAATCTCTTGTGTTTCTTTGAGCTCACCTTTTTCAATGGCATCCATGGCAGCCAATAAAATGGCAATTTTTGGTAAGCTTGCGGCATACATCATGTGGTTGCCATTTATGCGAGCAAACTTTGGTTCATTAGTGTTGCGTAAGTCTACAATACCAACTGCCATTTTCTTTTGCATGATTAAAGATTTCCACTTAGGGTTTTTTAAGAGTTCTCTTTCAACATCCTGTTGTAAATTTTTGTCTACTAAAGTTGTTAATGGTTTTAAATCAAAACCTGTTGACTTAATAGGCAATTGACCGTAACCACTAGTTATAGTGATTAAGAAAATGAAAAATAAATATACAATTCTCTTTTGCATAATGTAGTTCATATTAAGATAGACAAATTTATGTAATTCCACTATTGTTAAAGTGTTAAAATTAGTATTATCACCTAATTAAAAATATGAACAAATACGTATAAAATTTATGTTTGGATGAGTAAAAATGTTAAATTTTTAATAATTTGAGTTTTGTAAATAGCATTTTTATAAAAAAACATCAGTAAAATTTAAAGATACTCTAGATGTATTTTATAGTGGAATATTTCCATGCTTTCGTGTTGGCTTATCTACTTGTTTGTTCTCTAACATAGAAAAAGCTTTTAGTAGTTTTCTGCGAGTATGTTTTGGTAAAATAACTTCATCAATAAAACCACGTTCGGCAGCACTATAAGGATTGGCAAAAAGATTTGCATATTCGGCTTCTTTTTCTTTCCATTTGGCTTCTTTATCATCAGCAGCATTAATCTCTTTTTTAAAGATAATTTCGGCAGCTCCTTTGGCTCCCATAACTGCAATTTCAGCATTGGGCCATGCAAAATTCATATCAGCACCTATATGTTTAGAGTTCATAACGTCATAAGCTCCTCCATAAGCTTTTCTGGTAATAACAGTTACTCTTGGCACTGTGGCTTCACTAAATGCATAGAGCAATTTGGCACCATGAACGATAATCCCATTCCATTCTTGGTCAGTTCCTGGTAAGAACCCTGGAACATCTTCCAGTACAAGCATTGGTATGTTAAAGCAATCGCAAAAACGAACGAAACGAGCTGCTTTTTTAGAACTGTTCACATCTAATACACCAGCTAAAAACATGGGTTGGTTGGCAATGATGCCAATGCTTTTTCCACCTAAGCGAGCAAACCCAACAATAATGTTTTCGGCATAATCTTTATGTATTTCATAAAACGAATTTTCATCAATTATCCCTTCAATCACTTGATGCATATCGTAAGGTTTGTTTGGATTGTCTGGAATAATGGAGGAGAGGCTGTCCCTAATTTCGTCTTCTAAAACAAAAGGTAAGTGAGTTGGTTTCTCTTTGTTGCTTTGTGGTAGATAACTGAGCAGTTTTTTAACATCCTCCAAACATTCTACATCATTGGCAGACGTTTTATGAGCAACACCAGATTTGACAGAATGTGTTGAAGCACCACCAAGTTCTTCCGAAGTAACTTCTTCATTAGTCACCGTTTTAACCACGTTTGGTCCAGTTACAAACATATAACTTGTGTCTTGAACCATAATGGTAAAATCAGTCATTGCTGGAGAATACACAGCACCACCAGCACATGGCCCCATAATAGCTGAGATTTGCGGAATCACTCCAGATGCTTGTACGTTTCTATAAAAAATATCAGCATAACCACCTAACGAACGAACTCCTTCTTGAATACGTGCACCACCAGAATCGTTTAGGCCAATTAATGGTGCACCAACGTTAACAGCCATATCCATGATTTTACAAATCTTTTCGGCATGAGTTTCAGATAATGAGCCACCAAAAACCGTAAAGTCTTGCGCAAACACATATACTAATCTGCCATCAACAGTACCATAACCTGTTATAACACCATCACCATAAAATGTTTGATTTTCCATACCAAAGTCTTTGGTTCGATGTGTTACTAAAGCACCAATTTCTTCAAAAGAACCTTCATCCATTAGGTAATTAATACGTTCACGAGCTGTGAGTTTCTTTTTGGCGTGCTGTTTTTTTATACGTGCTTCACCACCACCTAAATAGGCTTTCTGAAGTTTGTCGTTAAGTGTTTTTATTTTTGAATCCATTATTTTTTTCTTTTGTCATTCTGCACTACGATGCAGAATCTATTTATATTTTTATTATGGATTCCGTATCAAGTACGGAATGACAGTTACTCTAAAGTTAATTAGGGAGGCGTAACAATTGTTGGTCTTCTAAATAGCTTTTTAAAGCTATTATTGCAGCAATTTTAGCTTCTTCTTTATGTTGCTCTAAAAGTTTTTCAGGAGAATAATATTTTTTCACAAAGTGCGTGTCAAAATTCCCTGAAATAAAAGCGTCATGTTCGCAAACAAATTTTCCAAATGGCAGAGTAGTCTGAACACCTTCTACATGATAATTGTCGATAGCTTTTAGCATGAGTTGAATGGCCTCATTTCGTGTTTGTCCATAAGTAATCAATTTAGACAACATAGGGTCGTAATAGATAGGAACGTCCATACCTTTTTCAAAACCGTTATCAACACGAACACCTTTTCCTTTTGGCAATTTGTAGGTTTTAAGCGTGCCAACACTAGGCAGGAAGTCATTTAAAGGGTCTTCGGCATAGACACGGAGTTCCAAGGCGTGACCATTGATTTTTAAATCTTCTTGTTTTATATCTAATGCTTCACCACGAGCAACACGAATTTGAAGTTCTACTAAATCTACACCTGAAATTAATTCAGTCACAGGATGTTCTACCTGCAATCGTGTATTCATTTCCAGGAAATAGAAGTTAAGGTCAGCATCCATTAAAAACTCTACTGTGCCTGCTCCTAGATAATCACAAGAACGAGCAACATTTATGGCAGCTTCACCCATTTTTTTTCTTAATTCTGGTGTTAAAATAGTGGAAGGCGCTTCTTCAACTACTTTTTGATGACGACGTTGAATACTGCATTCGCGTTCAAAAAAGTGGAGCACATTACCATGGCTATCTGCCATGATTTGAATTTCAATATGACGAGGTGAAGTGACATATTTTTCAATAAACACAGAGCCATCACCAAAAGCAGAAGTTGCTTCACTAATGGCTCGATTCATTTGAGATTCCAATTCATTTTCCTTTTCAACAATTCGCATGCCTTTTCCGCCTCCACCTGCTGAAGCTTTGATGAGTATTGGAAAACCTATTTTCTTGGCAATTTCCTTAGCTTTTTTAACATCAGTAATGGCTTCATCAATTCCAGGAACCATAGGAATATTATAAGCTTTTACAGCATCTTTGGCTGCTAGTTTACTTCCCATAATTTTAATGGCTTTGGATTTTGGGCCGATAAACATGATGTTGTTGTTTTCGCATAATTCGGCAAAATGTGCATTTTCACTTAAGAATCCATAACCAGGATGGATGCCATCTGCGTTTAAGTTTTTTGCAACTTCAATTATTTTATCGCCTAACAGATAAGATTGATTGGAAGGTGCTTTCCCAATATAAACGGCTTCATCTGCATAACGCACATGAGGTGCATTTCTGTCGGCTTCCGAAAATACTGCAACGGTTTGTATGCCCATTTTTTTTGCGGTTCGCATTACACGAATGGCTATTTCCCCTCTGTTTGCAACAAGTATTTTTTTCATGTTATTCAAATTCAATTAATAGTTGGTTTTTATCAACAGTGTCACTTTTATTTACAACAATAGATTTGATAAACCCATTGCGAGGAGAGGTGATGATGTTTTCCATTTTCATGGCTTCAAGAACCAATAAGGCTTCATTTTCTTTTACTTCCTGACCTACTTTCACATTAATATCTAGAATTAATCCTGGCATAGGTGCCTTTATATCATTGATTAATTTAGAAGCACCAACTTCAAAGCCCATTTCCTTAATTAAGGCATCTAGATCGTCATTTATGTTTATGCTGTAAACATTATTGTTAACTTTTACTTGATATGATTTTGAATTAAAATCTGATGAAAGAGTTTCAGTAATTGTTGATTTATAGTTATGGAGTATATGATGTTTTGATTTAGAGATGCTTATGATATCTGCTTCGGAAACATCTGAAGCATTAAGTTTGAATTCATAATCTGAACTAACTTTTAATGTATATGTTTTGCTCATTGTTTTTAGTCGAATTTAGTAACTTTTAAAGCTACGAAATTAATAGTAAGTTTTGATTTAGAATATGAGACAAGTCATTTTCTAAGTATTTTATTCTTTAAAATGTGAGATTTCTTGATGTGCCTTAATAGCACGTTTTGATAAAACAACACCAACAATTAATGATATAAAAGCACCTGCTGATATGCCAGGAATAAAACCAATAAATAGAAAGAAATCATAAGCTCCATGGAATAGAACAGCAGTGAATAGTCCAACCAAATTCCATTTATATTTATTTTTTGAAAACTTGGCTTTTCCCATGTAATAACCCATAATAATCCCAAAGGTTGCATGAGCAGGAATGGCTGTAAAAGCTCTAAGAAATGCAACGTTTATGCCACCTTGTAGCACATACATAATGTTTTCAACAGCAGCAAAACCCATAGATACCATCACAGCATAAATAATGCCATCATAAGGTTCATTAAACACAGTTCTTGGCTGTAAAAAACCACGTACCATAATGTACTTGCTGAATTCTTCAATAAAAGCTACCACAAAAAAGGCTTTAACAAACTGCTGCCAAATACTATAATCGTCCGGAAGCGGTAAAAACAAATCAAAAAACATGTAAAGTATCGTGGTGATAATGATAGACACAATACCACCTAAAACAAAAGCGAGGGTTAAGTAACGCTTGGATTCTTTTTCATATTTATCTTTAACGTAAATATAAACGATAACTGCTGCTACAGGTGCTAGTGCTGAAAGGAGTAATACCATGAACGAAAATTAGTAAATTTTTATGGCTTCTTTTATGCTTTCTAAAATAAATTGGTAATACTTTTTGTTTGAAGGTACAAAGTGGTTGTCTGTTCCTATGTTTTTAATAAGATTTTCAAATTCTGAAAGACTTACTAATTTTACAGATTCAACTTCATTTTTGTCGATTTTTAGTTCTTTAATATCAATTGTTAATTCTGAAATGAAGGTGTGATGAAACTCATTATCTGCAATTCCGTTTGGATAAGATTGAAAGCATTCAAATACTCCAATTTTTTGAAGTTGGTTTTTATTTAAGCTCAGTCCTATTTCTTCAAAAACTTCTCTAATAGCAGCGTCTTCAATAGTTTCGCCAGCATCCACATGTCCAGCAACAGAGATATCCCAAAGCAAAGGGCAAATGGTTTTTGATGCGGCACGCTGCGCCAATAAAATGTTCCCATCATTTGTATATAACCAAACATGAGCTGTATTATGATAGTGACCTTTAGTATGGATTTCAGATTTTAAAGCCGATTTTCCTGTTGAAAATCCTTCTTTGGTAACAATGTCGATATATTCTTCCATAAAAAGATTGCTTCTGCCGACTGTAAGTGTCAGCATCGCAATGACATTTTGTATATTATTTAAAGTATGAAAATGTTTCGCCTTCTTTAATTTTTAGAAGTGTCTCATAAATCATTCTTATTACGTTTTCCACATCATCACGATGTACCATTTCAACAGTTGTGTGCATATAACGCAAAGGCAACGAAATTAATGCTGAAGCCACACCACCATTGCTATACGCAAAGGCATCAGTATCTGTTCCTGTTGCTCTTGATAAAGCCGAACGTTGAAAAGGTATCTTTTTTTCTTCGGCAGTTTCCGTGATTAAATCACGCAACTTTTGTTGTACTGCTGGTGCAAAGGCAATTACAGGGCCTTTTCCCATTTCCAGATGACCTTCTTTTTTCTTGTCAATCATTGGAGTTGTAGTATCATGAGTCACATCAGTTACTATAGCCACATTTGGTTTAATGGTTTGCGTAATCATTTCGGCACCACGTAATCCAATTTCCTCTTGAACAGAATTGGTTACATAAAGTCCAAATGGCAATTTCTTTTTGTTTTCATGAAGTAATCTAGCTACTTCAGCAATCATAAAGCCTCCCATTCTGTTATCTAAAGCACGACATACAAATTTATCTTTATTTAAAATGTGAAATTCATCTGGATAGGTAATAACACAACCAACGTGAACTCCCATTTTTTCAACTTCGGCTTTATCTTTTGCACCAATATCAATAAAAATATTGTCTGGTTTTGGCGGCTCTTCTTTGGTTCTTAAACGTGTATGTATTGCTGGCCAGCCAAATACACCTTTAACGATGCCTTTTTTGGTGTGAATATTTACTACTTTACTTGGTGCAATTTGGTGGTCACTTCCACCATTTCTAATCACATAAATAAGTCCATTATCTGAAATGTAATTTACGTACCACGAAATCTCATCGGCATGACCTTCAATAACAACTTTATATTTTGCTTTTGGGTTAATTACTGCTACAGCAGTTCCGTAAGTGTCTGTGATAAATTCATCAACATAGGGTTTCAGGTAATCCATCCATATTTTCTGCCCATCCCATTCGTATCCAGTTGGAGCTGCATTGTTTAAGTACTTCTCTAAAAAAGTTAGTGATTTTTTGTTGAGTATGCTCTTTTTTGCCATTCTTAAATATTTTGGTCTAAAATAATAATATTAATAAGATTTTAAGGTTAAAGCAGTAGTAAATTATTAATTTTGAACTACGTTTTTTTCAATAAATAATGATAAAGAAGTTTGTCTGCATATTGTTTATAATTCCTACTGTGTTTTTTGCTCAAGAAACTGAGACAGAACAAGACACAACAAGCTATGATTATATTCTTATTAAAGGCGATTCCATTCCAAGAACAACTATAGACCTAGACGAAGTGATGTTATTGCACAAATTGGAATTTAACAGTAAAGAAGATAGACGTCGCTATTTAATTTTAAAAAGGAAAACCATAAAAGTGTATCCTTATGCTGTTTTGGCTGCTGAACGATTGGATACGCTAAACGCTCGCCTTAGCAGATATGAAAAGAAGAGCGATAGAAAGCGATATGCCAAGTTGATACAAAAATATATAGAAGGTGAATTTTCAGATGAACTTAAAAAACTCACACGAACCGAAGGGCAAATTCTCATTAAATTGATTCACAGGCAAACAGGTTACACAACGTTTGATTTGGTTAAAGAGCTCCGCAATGGTTGGCGTGCTTTTTGGTTTAACAATACAGCTAGTTTATTTGATTTATCCTTGAAAAAAGAGTTTGATCCAATGAATGAAAAAGAAGATTACCTCATTGAAGACATCTTGCAACGTAACTTTCAGAATGGACAACTAAAACGCCAAAAAGATGCTTTAGGTCTCGATTTTTTTGAGCTCTCAGATAAATGGATGAAACAAGGACCAAAATTACCTCCTTCTAGTGGCAAATCAAACTAGGCTTGAAGAACAACTCAATGCCATTTCTCATGGTATAGGAGCTTTATTGGGCATTGCAGCTTTAGTATTGCTTATAGTATTTAGTGCTAACAAAACCGATTGGAGTTTGTTTAGTGTTGTGGTTTATGGCATCTCCATTATTGTTTTGTTTACTGCCTCTACGCTGTATCATTCTGTAAGAGGTGAGAAGCGCAAACACTATTTTAGGATTGTAGATCATATAAGTATTTACATACTCATTGCAGGCACTTACACTCCAGTTTTATTAATTACCCTTGAGCAAAGTTTAGGTTGGCCACTGTTTTGGACTGTGTGGAGTATTGCCGCTTTTGGTGTTATACTCAAGCTCTTTTTTACAGGACGCTTTGAGGTGTTCTCCACCTTATTGTATTTGGTTATGGGTTGGCTTATTGTGTTAGATTTTACCAACCTCTCAGATGCTATTGGCAGCAAAGGCGTATTGTGGTTGTTTGCTGGAGGGTTGTTTTATACAGTAGGCATCATTTTTTATGCTTTTAAGCGAATACCTTACAACCATGTGATTTGGCACTTTTTTGTTTTAGGAGGTGCTATTTGCCACTTTTTTATGATGTTTTGGTTTGTGATTTAATCTGTTGGTGTTAATATTTGGTTTTAGGTATTAAAACCTTAATCACGCTTAATCAATTTAAAGCTCCTTACATTTTCATTTTGCTGTATGTTTAAAACATAAACGCCAACAGCCAATGATTTTCCGTTAAGTATAATTGGATATGTGTCCTGGCCTTCAGAAAGGTTAAATGAATTATCTAGAATTTGTCGTCCTAAAATATCGAAAAGTTTATATGTAACGGAAGCATCTTCATCCAAAGACACTATACGAATGGTTGCATTGTCTATAAATGGATTTGGGTACACCACAGCGTTAAAACCATCATCTTCATCAACAATTTCCAAGGGATCGGTAATATTTATTTTAAGTTCGCTAAACCCATAGCAGTTTCCACCATAATTGGAAGTTGGTGTTATAAGAACATAACGTGCATTGGTTTTATTAAAGTCTGGCCCTTCTTCGCCTTCATAAATGGATGTTCCAGGAGCTTGATTAAGCGTGTAGGTGCCAAGGTTGGTCCAAGTAATGCCATCTTTGGAATAATCTACGTTAAACTCTTGTATTCCAAAGTTGATATTGTCTGGTTCGTTACTGTTCCAAAACACAGATTCCAACAATTGGTATTCGTAACCAAAATCGTACATAATCCAATGAGTTTCTCCATAAGCTGCATTTGGATTAGCCGATGTTTCACATGATACCCAACCATCAAACCACGTTGTGCTATGCCTATCAGGATAACATTGTGCTATTATGCTTTTAGTAAAAAACAAACAAATTATCAATATGTGAAATAATGTTTTTTTCATTAACTCATGTTCATAAAACCTATTGGTGGAACACCAGAGGATGTATCATAAAAATTGGATAAATTAGGTAATATTGTAGTTAAGTCTGAAGGCGATACTCCAAACCATAAAGCTAGTTCTGCCATATATAAATCTGCCGGAGTTGTAGGTATCATGACACCATCTTGCAAATCTACATCACTGTTTAAGGCAAGTGTTGGGTAATCTCCATATAATTCCTTTCCATTAACGGCTCCACCCATTATAAGTGCGTTTCCTCCCCAAGCATGGTCTGTGCCATTGCCATTTGAGGTTAGTGTTCTTGCAAAATCCGATACACTAAATGTGGTCACACAATCATTCGTGTTTATTTCGGTCATTAAATCATTGAAATATTTAAGTGCTTGATTGACTAATCCTAGATTTCCAGCTTGATTGATCAATAATTCGTCATGATGGTCCCAACCACCAGCTTGGACAAAAAACGTTTGTCTTGAAAACCCTAGAGTGTCTCTCGCAGCAATAGTTCTGGCAACCATTCTAAATTGGTCTGCCAGATAATTATATTCTGGATGAGGTGTGTTGAACTCAGATAAACCATCAATTGCTGCTTGAAATTCTCGGCTTGAATCGTTTGATGTTTTAATGGTATTAATGTATGTGTTTTTGTAAATATCCTGATAATTTCTTTCAATCATTGTATTTAATGCTTGTGTTCGAAGCGCATCAAAACCGTTTGCATTACCATAACCACTTATGCCAATGCTTCCATTATTGCTAATAGAATAAGGAATAATTTCATTGCCACGCTGAAACACATTACTTCCTTGTAAGGAAATATTCATGGAAATATTTTGATTGGAATTCATGGACTGCACTAAATCTGCAACGCGTCCGCCCCAACCAATATTAGTTCGTTCGTTAGGCCTTCCTGTTTGCCATTGCTGTATTTGATCTGCATGCGAAAATAAACCTAAAGGTGTTTGTACTGTGCCACTTAACAACTCTGTTTTTGTTGAAGGCTCTATAAGTGTGCCAACATTGCACAAAAAAGCTAAATTGTTAGTTTCAAATAATTGCTGTATATCAGGCATTGATGGATGTACACCAAACGTTCTTCCGTCTGTTGTAAGAGGGTTTATTTGTAAAATATCATTTTGAGCAATTGCCAAATTTGATCGTGTTGTCGCATACTCATTATACTCAATGTTTCCTTTTGGCATGAGCATATTAAAGGAATCATTTCCACCAGCAAGCATCAAACAAACCATAGCTTTATAATCTCCATTAAGTGCGATTAGCTTTGAATTATCCATGGCTGCGGCAGCCATTGCTTTCATGTTAATCAAGGATGAGAACATCGTAGTGTAACCTAAAGCAGCACAAGATTGCCCAATGAATTTTCGTCGCGATATGTTTTTGTGGTCTTTGTTCATTGGTTATTTTAAAATTGCATAATCTGGACTTACCAAAATTAAATATAATGCCATTTTTACTCTGTAATAATCGTAATCACTTCCAGCATTTGCCATTGTTAATCCATTTATGGCTTCACTTATTAATCCTCTGGTTTCTTCTGAAAGTAACCCTCTTGTAAATAGTTTATCTAATTGATTGATAAGAACCTCACCGTCTTTGGCATAATATTTTAGGCCTTCAAAATCCAGCGAAACACCTTCAATGCCTAGTTCCCAAGTATTTAAAACTGAATAGTACTGTGGATATGTCCAGTAATCGACTTCATTTACAAATGCAAGTGAGGTTGCTGAATTGTGTATCTTGAATTCTGGGCCAACTAAACCAGCATCTGTAAATTCTGAATTTGGGACATAATCAGGAGGGTAAAAATTAAATACGCTAGGAGAGGCTAGAGGTAATTGCCTTGTCGCGTTAAAGAAATTCCAACCAACATTCCAGTAGATATTATTTTCACTATCTAAGTCAATCTGACGTGTCACATTAAAGTAGCGAAGCATTGGTTCAATAAGTTTTCCATGACTTGGATTGTTTATCCAGCTACAATTTCTGGCTTCATCATCCAATAAAATAGCTTTAATAACGGCTTTCATATCGCCTCTAACACCATTGGTATTGTTAAAAGCCTGAGAAA
Source organism: Flavobacteriaceae bacterium (assembly GCA_020435965.1). Classification (GTDB taxonomy): domain Bacteria; phylum Bacteroidota; class Bacteroidia; order Flavobacteriales; family Flavobacteriaceae; genus CAJQLB01. The sequence continues at coordinate 84,302 of JAGQYS010000059.1, forward strand.
CCCTTGAAACGTAGGCAGGAGAAGGGTTTGATTTTACTAATTGCTGTATAAGTCTTATGGCAACAAAAGGTGCTACATTTGGATGATTGAATAAATTATCAATGCCATCTTCTATATCTTGCATGCCAGATTGACCTGCGGGAATTACATAATTGTTTAATAAATATTTTGCTCCAGGTTGATGCCAATTTTCATACATTTTCATTGGGACATTTCTGATGGCCAAATAAAAATTTACACCAAAATCTGCGGTAACTCCCCAAGGATTATCAATGACTTCTGCTGCTCCTAAGCCAGTAAATACTTTTGCAAATTCCTTAATGTCATTGTTATTATAAGTTGGGATTCTATCTCCATTTCCATCTAGTTTATAAGTGCCATCTTGATTCATTTCATATAGCCCAATAGTGAACAATTGCATAATTTCCCTTGCATAGTTCTCATCTGGATGAATATTTTGATCTGGAAAACTTCGAGGATTGTTATAATGGCTCAAATAACCTCCCATCATTGGGTGTAAGGTAACATCCATAAGCAAATCTCTATAATTTCCAAAAGCATTATCTTTTAAAACATCATAATAATCACCTAGCCCAACACCATAATCTCCAAGTGCAGATTCTGCTGAAATTACTATAAACTCACTAAGTGCAAGAGCAATACGCTGTCTCAAAAGGTCTTCATTGCCAATATTGGCTTGCCACCATGCGTAATTGAAATGGAGTGAGTAAGGGCCAAAATAATCATCTGCTATTCCACCATTAGCAATATACATTGCTTTTGCTTGGTCATAAACTGTTTGAGTTTGATTACCAATAGAGGCAGAGTTTATTTGAAATTGTGCATCAATCCAATCTTCAAAAGTGCCTTTGGCAACGGTTTTTATATACTCTAAATTTGTGCCAAAAGTGGCTTGAGCAAGAAAACGGGACGTTTCTAAAAGCCGTCCATCTAGACCATTGCCATTTATGGTGTTTTGTGCTGAAGCTGATTCAGCCCAATTGGATCGGGTTTGATTGCTACTTGAAGTTACTGTTATCCCATTGCTGTGACCAGCACCTAAATAATCTGCATATTGCTGGGCATTTATATTTAGAAAAACTAAGCAAAAAATAAAAAGTAAACTCCTTTTCATATTTAAGTTGGACTGGTTGTAATTAACTTTAGTTACAGAAATGGATAATTAAATTTATCAAATATATGTAAATAAGGATAAATTAATCAATAAAATCGATAAAGCGTCATTTAAAGTAAGAATTTACTTTAACGCATTGAGTTTTGATATATCAATCTTAAACAGTTCAGCAGCGTTTTTCCAAAGAATGAGTTCTTTTTTATCGTCTGGCAATTCCAATTGATCCATAAACTTTAAATAAGATTTCATGTTAGAGATTGGCCAATCGGTTCCGTAAAGTAAATATTTTGGGTCGCCAGCGTAGGTAATCATTTCTTCTATTTCCTTTTTCATAAATCGTTCAAACTTATCTGTAAAATCGCCAAGTACCAAGCCAGAAATATCTGCGTGCACGTTTTTGTTTTTATAGACCACTTCCATGCAATCCTTAATCCAAGGGTTACCAACATGACAAATCACAATTTTTAAATCTGGGTAATCCACAGCCAAATCATCAATGTGCAGAGGATGAGAAAATTTTACTTTTCCTGTTGGCGCATACGTATCTCCAGAGTGAAACATAACTGGAACATCATATTCAACAGCCATGTCATACATGACTTTTAATCGTATATCATTTGGGTAAAAAGGCTCATAACCTGGATAAAATTTTAAGCCTTTAATAAGTCCAGCATCTAGAAACTCACTAATCTCTCTTAAATCTCTATGGTTGTAATTGAGATAGCTTACTCCAGCAACAACACCAAGATTATCACGTCCACTTATGGCTTCAACCACCTGTTTGGTACTTGGTCTGTGTTCGTTAACCTTATAAGAAGATAACACCAAAGAATAATCTACATTGTTTTCCTGCATGGTGTCTGTAAGCCTATTCAAACAATCATTAAGCGAGGTAACTCTATCTTCGTGATAATTGTTTATGTGTGTGTGAACGTCAATAATCATAGTCTTGGTTTTATGGTTCTAAAATGTCTTTGTACTCTTCAAAAAAAGCTTCAAACAAACTCATGTGTTTATTAAAGAATTCCATGGTTTGTTGCCAAGTGTTTTTGTTATGTATAGAAACCTTTGTGTTTAGTGGCACATAAATTCTTGATATTTCCTTGCCATTATCTAAAAAATAGGCTTCTTCAAAAATGGCATTTGGTAAATACTCTTCGGTTAAAATGCTTTTTAAAGCGCTTAGTTTTTCCCAATAGTTGATTCGGTTTTCTAACTCATCTTCTAAATCCAGAGCCACTAGAGCCGATTTGGTGTCAAAATGAAACTTAAAGGTAAAGCCTTTGAGCTTGGTATTGTAAAGAATCCATTTTCTTGGAAATGACTTTCCGAAGCTGGTCCAAAATTCTTCTCTTAATAATCGCGACTCTTCTTTACTGAACATTTGCAATTTATTAAGAACAAATATAAATAAAGTAAAGAGTAAAACATATCCTCTTTAATAAAAGATAAAATTGTCCTTTATTGATTATATTTGTTGTTCTAAACAACTTAAATTATGAAAAAAATTCTACTTCTGTTATCTGTTTTAAGCTTAAATCAAATAACGGCACAGACATTTACAGAGCCTTTACCTATTCCACCAACTGTAACCGGAACTGTTTTTAATTTAAATGTAAACGAATCAACTTATCAATTTAAGCCAGGAAACATAACCAATACTTATGGTGTAAATGCTGATTATTTAGGGCCAACATTAATTGTAAATGCTGGAGATTTTATAACATTAAATGTAATCAATAATCTTTCAGTAACTACTACAATGCATTGGCATGGTATGCATGTTCCAGCTGTTGATGATGGTGGACCACATTCAGTTATTAACCCTGGAGAAACTTGGTCGCCAGATTTTGAAGTGAAAAATAAGGCTTCTGTTTATTGGTATCATCCGCATACCATGGGACTTACTAACTATCAGGCATCTATGGGAGCTGCTGGCTTAATTTATGTAAAAGATGCTGAAGAAAGTGCTTTAAATTTACCTAGAACTTATGGAGTAGATGATATTCCGTTAGTAATCCAAACCAAATCATTTGATGCGAACAACCAAATTCAAATTTCATCTAATATGGATAATGTTTCAATGGTTAACGGAGAAATTTCACCTTATGTAGATGCTCCAGCTCAGATGGTTAGGTTTAGAGCATTAAATGCTTCGTCTTCAAGAACTCTAAATATTGGAACTGATGACAACAGAACGTTATATCAGATTTCTTCAGATGGAGGATTGCTTGAAAATCCAGTTCCTGTTACCAGAATCTTATTGTCTAATGGCGAACGAGCTGAATTTTTGGTCGATTTAACAGGTGAAACAGTAGGCAATACTTTTCAGTTTAAAAGTTATATGTCTGAAATGCCATCAAATATTGAGGGAGGAGCAGGATCAGCTGGTCATCCGAACCCATTATTTGGAACAGATTGGAGCTTTATGGAAGTAAAGGTAATTGCTCAAACACCTTCAGCTATAACTGCACTTCCAGGTACAATGACTACCTTAACGCCATTTCTTGAAGGCGATGCAAGTGTAACCAGGCCTATGGAATTATCAAGTAATGCAAAAATTAACGGTGTGAGCATGGACATGAATGTTATTAATGAGGTTATTGAACTTGGCGATACTGAAATTTGGACCATAACCAATGTTACTCCAATTGCACATCCATTTCATATTCATGATGTGCAGTTTTATATTTTGGATAGAGATAATGGAGGAGGTCCTGTTGCCCCGTCTGCAACAGAATCTGGTTTAAAAGATACAGTTTTGGTTCAATCTGGTGAAATAGTTAGAGTAATAGCTAAATTTGAAGATTATGCAGATCCAGTAATTCCGTATATGTATCATTGCCATAATTTAATACATGAAGATAACGGCATGATGGGACAATTTACAGTTGTTGATAGTAGTTTAGCAACTTCAGAAGTTTTATCTGAAAGTATTCGCATTTATCCAAATCCAAGTTTTGATTATGTAACTATTGAATCTTCGGAAGCCAACAATTTCCAAAATATTGATTTGTTTGATATAAGCGGAAAAAAAATCATGACCTTTTTAGAGGGTACAAAAACATTAAACATAAGCCAACTTCAATCAGGTCTCTACTTTTTAAAAATAAAAACCAGTAAAGGTGAATTGGTTAAAAAAATAATTAAATCTTAAATAAAATAGGCAATAGCAACTGCAACAATAATAGCCAGTATTTTATTGAGGTTAAACTTATGGCCTTCACTACTTTCAAACAAAATAGTAGTGGAAATATGTAAAAAGACACCAATAACAATCGCATTGATATAAACCAGATAGTCTGAGACCATAGAAACATTATTGGAAATTATGGTGCCTAAAGGTGTCATGATTCCGAATAGTGTTAAGAATGAAATAATTTGTAAAGTCTTAAAATCTGACTGTACCAAATAGGTTGTAATTAAAATGGCAATTGGTATTTTATGAACCAAAACGCCATAAACCATGTCATTGTGTTGATGTATAGGAAAACCTTCTAAAAACGCATGTAAACATAAGCTAAGGAATAAAAGCCAAGGAAAATCCTTACTGTTTTTATGGATGTGTACATGACCATGTTCGGCTCCTTTTGAGAAAAACTCTAAAACAATTTGCAATAGTATACCAGACATAATAAACAGTCCTGTAAGTTTGGCATCTAGATGCTCATACACTTCAGGTAGCAAATCAAACATGGTAAGCGATAGTAAAAACGCACCACTAAATGCCAATAGCAGCTTAATGTTTTTTTGTTTGTTTTGTTTGGTAAAGTAAACAAAAGCATAACCTATTAAAACAGCATATATTGGAAATAAGTATTTATTCATAAGACTACATAAATATCATGATGAGACGTTCGCTGGAAGAGTTATTAAATTTTTTGAGTTTGTAATCACCAAAAACATCAATAAGTTCAACATTAGCTTCTTCAAATAAAATTTTAAAATCACTTAAGGAGATGGCTTTAACACGTTCGTAAAAATTGAAAGTTTCATTATCAACTTCAAAAGAAATGGTTTTTACAATGTATCCATTTTCATGCGTTCGTTTCAGTTTAAAATTGATACCATCAACGGTTTTAATTTCATCTGGCTTTAAGTGTTCTTTTACATAATCAGCATTCATAAAATCAATCACACCTATGCCATTGGGTTTTAAATTGGCTTTTATAGCTTTAATGGTATTTAGGTTGTCTTCTTCATTTTCAAAATAACCAAAGCTGGTAAATAAATTAAAAACGGCATCAAACTTTTTAGGGTATGGTTTGCTCATATCATGCACATCAAAACACAAAGAATCGTTCTCATATTGTTTGGCAAAAGCGATACTTTGCGGAGATAAGTCCAACCCAGTTACATCAAATCCAATGCTGTTTAAATAAATAGAATGACGACCTTTGCCACAAGCTAAGTCCAAGATGGTTGCACCTTCAGGAATGTTGAGATAACTCGTTAATGCTTCCATAAACGATTGCGCTTCTTGGTGGTCTCTATCTTTGTATAAAATGTGGTAGAAAGGCGTATCAAACCAAGAAGAATACCAATGTTTTGTGTCTTTTGTCATTTAATAATCAGTGTCGAAACAAAAATACTCTATTTTTGTTTTTTATTTACACTTGCCAATGAAGATTAATCAATATTTTATTACTAATAATGAAAGCATTTCAATTGATGATGCCGAATTTAGTGTGTATAGTATTGATGATTTCAAGATTTATAGCCACAGTAAACTTAAGGTAAATTGTTTTGAAAATGAACACAATGCATTAATAATTCTTGGTGATATTTTTGATTGCTTTAATCCAGATAACTCAAATGTTGATATTGGTAACTCACTCATAAAATCAGACACCTTAAAAAAGGTATTGCAAACACTTGATAAACTTACGGGTCGCTTTGTGATATTTGTAAAAATAGAAGGTAGCTGGTATTTATTATCTGACTTTTTTGGTCAACGTCAAGTATATTATTGGTATAAGAACAATAAGTTTTATGCTTCATCATCTGACAAATTATTGTTAGACACTTTGGGAGTAACCCTTGAAATGGATGATATAAAACAACAATTAAGTAGGTCAAACTATTTCCTTAAAATTCATGAGCATTGGTTATTAGGTAAAACCGATTGGGACAATCGTTTAATGAAACTGTTACCAAACCATTATTTAAATATCCAAAAAGTAAAGCAGGAGCACATTCCGATTTATGTAAACAGAACTTCTGATAAAACGCAATTAGAAAAAGACGTATTAAATGTCATTAAAAACTCAATAAATGCTTATTCCAAAAGATATGATTTAAGGCTCGGCTTAACCTCAGGTTACGATTCTAGGCTGCTACTTGCTTGCAGTTTATCTATAAAAGAAAAGATTAAATACTTTACATTTAAAAGGAATGATACGTATGTAAGGCGTGATGTTGCAATAGCTAAGCAGCTAGCTAAAAGATACCAGTTGCATCATCAAACTATTGAAACAGATGATTTAAAACCAAAGTTTTTAAATGCATTTAATTCCCAATTTCTGGTGCCAAGAATTTTAGATAAAACCAAAAACATACAATGGTTTCAAAATCAGAAACTTCGAAATACAGCTGTTATAAGTGGTAATGGAGGCGCTTTAATACGAAGTATTTATAACGAAGCAGATTTTAAGAACATCAAAACGATTTGCAAAGCCATAGAGTATGAACCAAGCGATATACACTTAAAGGCTTTGGATTCATGGTTAAAATCTGCAAAGGTATATGCTTCAGAAAACGAAATTTTGTTAAGCGATTTATTTTACCTAGAAATTAGGTTAGGTAAATGGGGAAATAAAATGGTACACGAATTGGATTTTGCAAATATTGAAGAATTTACACCTTATAACAACAGATATGTATTGTTTAGCTTATTATTAAACTATAATGAAGCAGAACGTAAAGCAATTACATTAAATTTGCTAGAGCAAAGCACTGAAGGAATTACAAAACTTCCTTTTAACCCAAAAACATGGAAAGATACTGTAAAACGTATCATTTTTTACGAGCATTATAAAAAATGGATTCAAAAAATTAAATAGTAAAAAGATTGATGGAGAATTTTAACATGGTTGCCAAAACATTATTTGGTTTTGAAGAATTATTAGCAAAAGAACTTACCCAACTAGGTGCACAAGAGGTAAAAACAGGAGTTAGGAGCGTAAGCTTTGTTGGCGATAAAGGCTTTATGTATAAAGCTAACATGGCATTGCGTACTGCTATAAAAATATTAAAACCACTTAAAACCTTTCATATAAAAAACGAACAGGATTTGTACGATAAAATCTATAAAATACCTTGGGAAAATTATATGTCAGAAAATGGATCTTTGGCTATTAATGCTACAGTACATTCAGATAAATTTAAGCATTCACAATACATTGCCTTAAAAACCAAAGATGCTATTGTAGACCGTTTTAGAGATATTAAAGGCACACGACCAAATGTCGATTTACGTTTTCCGGACTTAAAAATAAACATACACATTGATAGGCAAACCTGTACAGTGTCTTTTGATAGTTCTGGCGAATCGTTACACCGAAGAGGTTACAAAACAGCAACTAATATTGCTCCAATAAATGAAGTTTTGGCTGCAGGTTTGGTAATGCTTTCAGGTTGGGATGGTCAGAGTGATTTTATGGATCCAATGTGTGGTAGTGGCACCATACTTATTGAAGCGGCTATGATTGCTTGTAACATTCCGCCAAACTTGATGCGTAAGGAATTTGCCTTTGAACGTTGGCAAGATTGGGACGTGGATTTGTTTGAAAAAATAGAAGAATCCTTACTGTCTAAAACCAGGGATTTTCATCATAAAATGGTTGGTTATGACAAATCACCTTCAGCAGTAAACAAAGCTATTGAGAATGTAAAAAATGCGCATTTAGAAGAATTCATTACCATAAAACATGAAGATTTTTTTAAAACCCGTAAAGGAGGAGATGAACATTTGCACATGTTGTTCAATCCGCCTTATGGCGAGCGCTTAGAGAGTTTGAATGTTGAAGAATTTTATGCAAATATTGGCACTACTTTAAAGCATGGTTATCCAGGAACCAATGCATGGCTAATTACATCAAACATGGAAGGGTTAAAGCATGTAGGACTAAGACCTTCTCGAAAAATTAAAGTATTTAACGGAAAGTTAGAAGCACGTTTAGTTAAATACGAAATGTACGAAGGCAGTAAAAAGGCAAAAAAAAGTAATTAGCCTTAAAAACTAATTACTTTTTATAGTTATCGTGCTTTAGGGTATTCATTGAATAAGCTTTCAACCAATTGGTTTACATAGCCTTCAATTTTATTTTTAGACCTGTTTAAATCACAGGTTACAGAAGCTTGCCAAATTACTTGATTCTTGTTAATATCAGAAACATAAAGCACCAATGTTTCTTCAGTGTAAATTACAGTATCAATAGTACATTCTTTCCAATATTCATATTCACCTTGTTGGTCACAATTGGTAAATGTCGCTTCTTTTTCTTGTACAACAAGTCTAAAGCCAGCTTGTAATTCAGGGTTCAATACATTTGTTTTATGACCTCTTTTTTCCATTTGTTTTTCTATGGCATCTCCAATAATTCCACGTACCTCGTTATTGTCGTGGTTTGGAAAGTTGGTGTTTTCAACAAATAAATCGTCTATGCACAGTACGTAGGTTGAATAGCTGTCAAAATCTACTTCTTCATCAAATTCTGAAATTATAGAACTTGTTGAGGCGCAGCCAAACAATAAAAATACAAGAGATAGAGATAAAAATTTTAGTGTTTTCATGATATTTCCTTTAAGATTGATGTTAATTACTATGCCACAAAGTACAATATTTAAGTTTTATTTTAATATGATAATTATCAGTTGTAACTGTTAAAGTTTCTCTTTAAACTAAAAAAGCACTAAAATAATTGTAAAATATCATAATGTAAAG
>JAGQYS010000060.1:0-1160 GCA_020435965.1 Flavobacteriaceae bacterium
GATGCGTCCAGAGCAGTGACTGTTGTTGGGAATTTGCTTCAAAAAGACAATAAAGTTTTTAAAGAGCAGATTAGAGAAGAGTATGATAAATTTCGTGAGCAGTTTTTAAAACGAGGAAAAAAGAAAGAATTCCTATCCATTGAAGACGCACGAAAAAACAAATTCAAAATCGATTGGAATACTGCTGAAATAGTAAAGCCTAAGCAGTTGGGAGTTCATGTTTTAGATAATTTCGATTTAAAAACATTGGAAGATTATATCGATTGGTCTCCATTTTTCAGAAGTTGGGATTTGCATGGGAAGTTTCCAGATATTTTAAACGACGAAATTGTTGGGCAACAAGCTACAGAACTATATAATGATGCTAAGAAATTGCTGCAACAAATTTTTAATGAAAAACTTTTAAAAGCCAAAGCCGTTTTTGGTCTGTTTCCAGCTAATACTGTAAATGATGATGATATCGAAGTTTATGCAAATGATTTGTCACCTCGAGCGCAGTCGAGAGGTCATAATGAAACTATTAACTTTCTAACCCTTCGTCAACAATCCAAAAAAGCAACAGGCAAACCCAACATCGCTTTGGCCGATTTTATTGCACCAAAAGAAACAGGAATTCAAGATTATATTGGTTGTTTTTGTGTGTCCACAGGATTTGGAACAGAACAACTTGTTAAAGAATTTGAAGCAAATCATGATGATTATAATGCCATTATGATAAAAGCCTTAGCAGACCGTTTAGCCGAGGCCTTTGCAGAATATTTACATAAAGAAGTACGAACAAACCATTGGAGCTATGCATCAAATGAAAATTTAACAAATGAAGAATTAATAAAAGAAAATTATAAAGGGATTAGACCAGCTCCAGGATATCCAGCTTGTCCAGACCATTTAGAGAAAAAAACCATTTGGAAGTTGTTAAAGGTATATGAAAATATTGGTGTAGAATTAACCGATAGTTTGGCTATGTGGCCAGCAGCAAGCGTTTCTGGTTACTATTTTGGAAACCCTGAAGCAAGATATTTTGGATTGGGAAAAATAAAAGAAGACCAAGTAAAAGATTATGCCAAACGTAGAGGTATTAGCAATGAAGAAGCCGAAAAATGGTTAAGCCCTAATTTAGCAGAATAGTTGTCATTCCTGCGCAGGCAGGAATCCACTTT
>JAGQYS010000060.1:1229-2076 GCA_020435965.1 Flavobacteriaceae bacterium
ATAAAAAAAGCCAACGGAAACACACAGTTTTCATTCGAGATTTTACCACCTTTAAAAGGACAAAACGTACAATCCATTTTCGATAATATCGACCCTTTAATGGAGTTCAATCCACCTTTTATTGATGTCACTTACCATCGTGAAGAATATGTGTATAAGGAATTGGAAAACGGATTGCTAAAAAAGCAAGTGGTTAAAAAGCGCCCAGGAACAGTTGGTATTTGTGCTGCGATTCAAAACAAATATGGTGTAGATGCAATACCTCATATATTGTGTGGTGGTTTTACTAAAGAAGATACAGAGAATTTCTTAATCGATTTAGATTTTTTAGGCATTCAGAATGTGATGGCGCTACGTGGTGACGCTGTAAAAAGCGAAACCTATTTTAAACCAGAGCGAGAAGGCAATGCTTTTGCTTCCGAGTTGGTATCTCAAATTTCCGATTTAAACAAAGGCACTTATTTAGATGAAGAACTTCTTAATTCCTCAACTACTAATTTCTGTATTGGAGTGGCTGCTTATCCAGAAAAACATATGGAAGCACCAAGTTTAGACAGTGATATTCATTTCCTGAAAAAGAAAATAAAAAATGGTGCTGAGTATATCGTAACTCAGATGTTTTTTGATAATAAAAAATACTTCGATTTTGTTGAAAAATGTAGAAAAGCAGATATTACTGTGCCAATTATTCCAGGATTAAAACCAATAGCAACTAAAAAGCAACTCAACTTAATTCCACATCGTTTTCATGTAGATTTACCAGAAGATTTAATTATTGAAGTGGTAAAATGTAAAGATAATGCTCAAGTAAAACAGGTTGGTATTGAGTGGTGCATTGAGCAATCTA
>JAGQYS010000060.1:2215-2407 GCA_020435965.1 Flavobacteriaceae bacterium
GAGATTTTTGCTTTTACTTACTGTTGGTTTTCATCTTTTTGGGTTTGCTCAAGAACAAAAATCACCTACATTTTCCAGTATAGATGTTAACTATTTCTCTGGAAACATTGCACTTCATAACGACGATATACTACACTTAATTACTGGACATCCAGAAGGCGTTATCGTTAGTTGGAACAAAAAAACCTTTGG
>JAGQYS010000061.1 GCA_020435965.1 Flavobacteriaceae bacterium
GTTACCATTTTCCAAGCTTCTTCTTCGCTTACTCCTCCATATTTAACGGTTTTAGCAGCTTCTTGATTTAAACGTCTAGACATTTCACCATCATCACTATTAATAGCAGTTGTAATGCCAACATTGTGCATAATGGATGCGTTGTAAGGAATGGCATCATTAACTTCGTATTTATACGCCCACCAATCACTAAATGTTGATGCTCCTACACCATGTTCTTTCATAATGTCAGCCACTTTGTAACCTTCTAAAATGTGTGTGAAAGTGTTCATTTTAAATCCAAATTTTTCAGCTACTTTCATCATCATGTTGATTTCAGTTTGAACATAAGAGTGACAACTAATAAAACGCTCACCATTTAATATTTCGGCTAAGACTTCCATTTCAATATCATATCTGTAAGGCTTACCACTTTTCTTTTTAGCATCGTATTCTTTAGCTCTCGTAAAATAATCCACAAAAAGCTGTTCAACTCCCATTCTGGTTCTAGGGAAGCGAGTTCCGTTTTGGGAACGAGATTGTTTTACGTTTTCACCTAATGCGAATTTGATAAACTTTGGCGCATTTTTATTGATAAGGCCTTCAGCAGATTCCCCCCATTTTAATTTGATGATTGCTGAGCGTCCTCCAATTGGATTTGCTGAACCATGCAGTATTTGAATGGATGTTACGCCTCCTGCTAAGTTTCTATAGATATCAATATCTTCTGGGTCAATAGCATCTTCAATGGTCACTTCTGCTGAAGAGTTTTGACCTCCTTCATTGATACTTGCAGCAGCGATATGCGAATGTTCATCAATAACTCCTGCTGTTAAATGTTTGCCAGTAGCATCAACAACTTGAGCACTACTATCACTTAAATTGTTTCCAACTTTGGCAATCTTTCCATTTTTAACCAAAACATCAGTATTTTTAAGGATACCTTCAGCTTCGTTGGTCCAAACAGTTGCATTTTTAAATAAAATAGTTTCTTGTTGAGGAAGGGACGATACACCATAAGCTCCATTAGGATAGGTTACAGGCATTAGTTTTACATGATCACCATTTCCGCTACCACGTCTGTTCATGCCTCCTTTTTTGTCATCGCTTTCACTCGCTCCTTTTTTTGCAAGCACATAAGCTGTGTTTCCATTTGGATCTATAAGTTTTCCGTTTAAGTCATCACCATGATCTACTCTTGAGGTAAAACGCATAAATTCTTGCTTTGTCGTATCAATACTAGTAAACGTTAAATTCACCCAATTATCACTATATGATATTTTTGAACCTAATTGTTTGCCATCGCTCTTTACATCAGATTTTGGTTTACTAGAAGAGCCAGAAATTGAAATATCATAGGTTTTTCCAGCTAAAGTAAATGAGTAATCACCATCAATATTCTTTACATTCATATCATTAATGACATCTCTACTACCTTTTACCCAGTTTTCATAGAGGGTTGTACCTTTTTCAAAAAGGTCTCCTGAAGTAATTAGGAAGTTCGCATAAGCACCATTTTTAAGAGAACCTATTTTGTTGGATTGTCCTAAAATCTCAGCAGGAATTGTTGTTAAGGCCTCTAAGGCTTTGGTTTTGTCTAATCCATATTCAATGGCTTTCATTAAGTTAGCTTCAAACATGCTTGGAGTTCGTAATCCATCTAATGTAAACGTAAATTTAATACCATTGTCTGCTAAGGCTTTTGGGTTTGAAGGTCTTTGATTCCATTCGCGCATAGCTGATAACTCTAATACACTTGCGGCAAAAGGATCTTCAACATCATAAGCATTAGGAAAATCTACAGGGATAATATAAACTGCATTAGTAGCTTTAATCTCTTTAATGCGCTCATATTCGTCGCCTCCACCTACTATTACATATTGAGTGCCAAATTCGTCACCAACTTTATCAACTCTTAATGCATTGGCTCTATCGCCAGCAACCATTATTTTTACTAAGCTTTTGTTGTTGTTAAAAGCTTCAAGCGAACGATCTGTTATGGTTATTCCACCTTTGGAGTACCAAGATGCATCGTGGTTGACTTGCCTGATGAGGGCTAATGTTCCCATTATTGAACTTGGGTACGATTGGCTAGACTTTAAACTTTTGCTTAGTGAAGAATAATCTGCTGACCTATCATCTAAAATACGTTCTGCATCGCTACCTTCGTTTGCAAGTGCAATCAAAGCTCCAGTACCACGCATGATACCATCTTGCATATGTGTATTTACAACACCAAAACCTGCTTTTCTTAAATCGGAAGCTGCTTTAGCGTCAAATTTAAAATGATCTACTGCATTTTGTTCTGGTCTTATGTGGTCGTTCCAGTAAAAACCTTCACGAGAAGCGTCATACTGACCACCACCAAATCCACCAAATCCTTGACGTTTTGGTTTTTCAACTCCAAAATCAGAATAGATATCAATGAAAGAAGGATAAATACTTTTGCCAGAGACATCAATAACAACTGTGTTTGCAGGAATACTCACTGAAGTTCCAGTAGCTACAACTTTTCCATCATGAATAAGCAGTGTGCCTTTGTCAATAACTTGTGTAGGCGTTACATAAATTTTAGCATTTGTAAATGCTGTATAATTTGTGTTTTCCGATTTTACGCCATCATTTTTCGGAACATGCTCTTGTGCAAAAAGAGAGAATGTGCACATAAGCATCATTAAAATAAGATACTTTTTAATCATATTTGGTTGGTAAAAAAAATTAGATTTTAAATGTAATGAAATATACTCTTAATCCATTTAATTATGAATTTTTTAACGTTTACAGTTCCTTGCTTTTAAAGTAGTTTACAAACAAAGCTACTGCATAACTATAGCTCTCAATACCTTTATCTTGGTTGTTGGCCTTTAAAAAAGTACTGTAAGTTTCTTTAAACAACGGTTCCAATGGATTTTGATAAGAGTCCCAAAACTCATAGGTTTCTTGATAATTTTTTAAGATGCCTTTGTTGATTTTTTCAACAAGGATTTCATATAAATTTTGATCGCGCATGTAAACCTCATTTAAACAGTGGCGAAGTGCAAAAATATAACCAGAATATTTAAAGTAGATATCTTTATTATTAATTGCAGCAAGGCAGCCAATAAAGTTGGTTTCATTTTCGGCAGCATAGCCAATTTGATGTGCTTTCTCATGACAAATAGTTGTTGGGTATTTGTGAAGCGGAATGAGACCGTCAATTTGAGCCTCGTTAGTCAACGGATTTAAATAGCCACTAAAACCCATATACGTTAGAGGCAAGCTATACAGTGATAATTTAATACTCGTTGGATGTTGTTCTAATTGAGGATATATGGTTGCAAGGTTTTTATAGCCATCATCAGACCTATTTAAAAGTTCCCCTTTAGTAAAAGGCATGTCAACTTTTACCGAATCGTTTTTGGTAATAGCTAGATGAATCGTGTTTGCTTTATCAATGAGTTTTTCTGTGACTGATTGCAACTCTTCAGTAGAGTAGGTATAATCTAAGTTTAATGTTTTATGTATAGGAAGCCTGTAATAGTTCATTCCCCAAAACAAATGAAACGCAAAGTAGAGTAGAGAGCAAGCGGTTAATACATCTAAAATCCATAGTCTTGTGTCATTTACAATGCGTTTTCTATTGATGATAAACCACCTAATAATATAAATTCCTGCAATGGTATAAAACACATCGCCTACTGAAAACGGAATCCATCCAAATACATAACGCAATCCTTTCGATGTCCATTGATACAGACCATTACTATAATAAGTTTCAATAAACTCAGGATAATTACTGAGCCATTTCACGATGATATACTGTGGAATTATGCTAATGGCAAGTAAGAATTTTTGGGTCTTGGACATGTCTCAAAAATAGCGAATTGTTTTATAAAACTAAGTGATGAATAATTACCTTTGTGAAACTTTTACTCGCTAAGCGAGATTTAGGACTCAGAGGCTTGCCTCAAAATTATAATGTATTTTTAAATATAGTAACTTATAAGAATAAATTGATGTAGTTAATTAATATTATGAATTCAGAAATAAGAAACCTCGAACCAAAGGCACTTTGGAATAAGTTTGCAGACCTTAATGCAGTACCAAGACCATCCAAAAAAGAAGAGCGAGTCATAGCGTTTATGAAAGATTTTGGAGAAAACCTAGGTTTAGAAACCTTAGTTGATGCGGTTGGCAATGTTATCATCAGAAAGCCTGCAGCAAAAGGAATGGAAGATAGAAGGCCAATTGTGATGCAGTCGCACTTGGATATGGTACATCAAAAAAATGCTGATACTCAGTTTGATTTTGATACACAAGGCATCGAAATGTTTATTGATGGTGATTGGGTAAAAGCCAAAGGCACAACTTTAGGTGCAGATAATGGACTTGGCGTAGCAACCATTATGGCAATACTTGAAAGTGATACGATAGAGCATCCAGCAATAGAAGCTTTATTTA
Organism: Flavobacteriaceae bacterium; assembly: GCA_020435965.1. Classification (GTDB taxonomy): domain Bacteria; phylum Bacteroidota; class Bacteroidia; order Flavobacteriales; family Flavobacteriaceae; genus CAJQLB01. The sequence continues at coordinate 4,420 of JAGQYS010000061.1, forward strand.
CCATAGATGAAGAAACTGGAATGACAGGAGCAATGGGCTTAAAAGGAGGTTTGTTGAAAGGAAAAATCCTATTGAACTTAGATACTGAAGAAGATGACGAAATAGGTGTTGGTTGCGCTGGAGGAATTGATGTTACTGCAACAAGAGCCTATAAAGAAGAAGCTGTTCTTGATAACTACATAGCTTACAAAATTAAAGTTAAAGGACTCAATGGAGGTCACTCAGGAATGCAGATTCACGAAGGCTTAGGGAATGCCAATGTTATCATGAATAGACTGCTCTATAGTGTTATAAATATCATTAAAATTAGTGATATTGATGGAGGTAGTTTACGCAATGCTATACCTAGAGAAAGCGTTGCAACTATAGTTTTTGATAGTTCTAAAAAAGAAGCGTTTATCGCTAATATTTCAGCTGAAATTGAACATATCAAGAAAGAGTTTAAAACTACAGAACCTAAACTTGATATTAAGTTTGAAACTTCAAAAGCACCTGACAACATGTTAGGAAAAGAATTAAGTATGAACCTAATCAAGTGCATTTATGCTGCACATAATGGAGTATATAGAATGAGTGCAGATATTCCAGATTTGGTTGAAACCTCAAATAATGTGGCTAGAGTTTTGGTGAAAGATGGACACATAAAAATAGGTTGTTTAACGCGTTCCTCAGTTGAATCGTCTAAAATGGATTTAGCCAATAAATTGCGTTCTACTTTTGAGTTGATTGATTGCAATGTGGAATTTTCAGGAAGCTATCCAGGATGGACACCTAATATGGAATCTTCAATTTTAAAAGTGATGCGAGAACTTTATGTGAAGCTTAACAACGAAGAACCTCACGTAGCAGCATGTCATGCAGGATTAGAATGTGGTATTCTTGGAACCAATTATCCTGAAATGGAAATGATTAGTTTTGGTCCAAATATTAAAGGCGCTCATTCGCCAGATGAACGAGCGCAAATTTCGTCGGTACAGAAATTTTGGAACTTTGTACTTGAAATTCTTAAGGAGATACCAAAAAGATAAAAATGAAAAAAGCAGCTCAACGAGCTGCTTTTTTGTTTATTAAGTTTGAGTTTTTAATTCTTGATTTCAACCATTTCTAAAATAAATACTAAATCTGTATTTGGTTTAATTTGCCCTCTACCTGCTTCGCCATAACCAAGATGTGAAGGTACATAAACAAATAATTTTTCGCCTACACTCATATTGGCTGCAGCTTCTTTGAAACCTGCAAATAGTTGTGCATCAGGAGAAATAGTCATTGGCATAGGAAAATAACCTCCAGCTTCTTCTTTTTGTGGATTAAATTTTCCATATTTTTCTTCAAGTTCTTTTTTGTTAGAGTCCAATAATCTTCCATCTGTAAAATAGCCTTCGTACCAAACCGTTACATTATCTCCTTGTTTTACTTTTGGACCAGTTCCTTTAGTAATAGTGTAACTCATTAATCCAGTTGCAGAAGTTTTGGCTTTAGCTTTATAATCATTAAAAATTGGAAGCATTTCAGCGGCAGCTGCATTAGCTTTGGCTTCGGCTTCTTTTTGGGCTTCTTCGGCTTTGAGTCTAGCTTCTTCGGCTTCTTTTTTGCGTTTTTCTTCTAGTAAAGGCAATTCTGTGTTCCAAGTTTTTACAGCATCAAAATTTCTTGCTTCGAAACCAACTCTAATGATATTGACTTCTTTTATAACGACATCTTCAGTTGGTTTGGTGTTTTGTACTGGAACATTAGAAATGGTGTCTGCGACATCAAGCCCTTTTACTATTTCACCAAAAACAGTATGACAACTAGTTCTAGGTGCATCACAATTTTTAAAGTTGCCATTTTCATCAAAACCATCAAGCCAAGGTGTTGGCGCATCTGTAATAAAAAATTGGCTTCCATTGGTATTATAGCCTCCAGAATTAGCCATAGATAAAATTCCAGGTTTATCATGTTTTAAAGTAATGTCAAACTCACTGCCAAACTTATAACCTGGTCCACCACGTCCTGTTCCTTCAGGATCACCACCTTGAATCATGAAATTATTCATGACTCTATGAAAAATTAATCCGTTGTAAAATGGTTTTCCTTTGTATTGTTCTGCTGCCATTGGATGTGTGCCTTCAGCCAATGCTACAAAATTTGCGACTGTTAGAGGCACTTTGTCATAAAATAATTTTGCAACCATAGTATCTTTGCTAGTTACAAATTCGGCATATAAACCATCACCTAATTCGGCATATCTGCCATTGTCATTACACGATGTTGCACTTAGCAATAAGGTAAGTGCAAAAATTGCCATTGAGCTTTTAATTAACTTCATATTTAATTGTTTGTGTTTTGTTTTATTGTGTTTACTTTTACTTTACAAATTAATGGAATGTTTGTGCCTATTTTGTTTTCGTCACCATAATAGCCATAAGCTTGTTGCGACGGAAATAAAAAGGTTACAGTTTCGCCTGCTTTCATTAGTTTTAAACCTTCTCTTAATCCAGTGAATAATTCTTCTTGATCCATGGCGTAATTTTGGGTTTTAATCTCTTCTTCAGAATATATTAAGTTACCATTTAGGTCTTTAACATTGTAATTGAAATTTACAATATCTCCAAACTTAGGAGTAATGCTGTCTGCTTCAACCTTTGTTTGGTAATAATACCAAAATCCATTTTGTGATGCAATATAATTATTCTCAGGATTGTTTTTGATAATGTCCTCAATAAGCTTGTGTTGCGCTTCAATTAGTTTTTTGTTTCGTTCAGCAGATTCCTTGATAAAAGAACCAGTTTTTTGAGTTTCAGGACGTCTTGCTTCAGGTGATTTACACGAAACAATCAATAAAACAATAAGTGTTAGTTTAAAAAAGTATTTCATTCTTTTAGGGCTTTTGAATACTGAGGTAATATAGAAACAAATTTAGTAATAGTTTCTGATAAACTAAGATTACTTCTTCCTCCAGAAGCATTAATATGTCCTCCACCATCAAAGTGTTCTCTTGCAAATTCGTTGACATCAAAATCGTCTTTTGAACGTAATGAAATTTTAATGATACCTTCTTGTTTGTGTTCTATAAATATCGCTGCAAATTTCACACCTTTAATAGATAAACCATAATTAACCACGCCTTCTGTATCACCTTTGGTAAAGTTATGCTTATTAAGTTCTTTTTGGGAAAGACTTATATATGCTGTATTTAATTCTGGTATTATTTTTAAGTTATTTAAAGCAACACCTAGCAGTTGAAGTCTGTCGTAAGAATTGTTGTCATAAACGCTACTGTGAATATCTGCATTTACAGCGCCTTTATCAATTAAATCTGCAACCACTCGATGAGTTGTAGCTGTTGTTGATGCAAAACGAAACGAACCAGTATCAGTCATGATACCAACATATAAACAAGTTGCTATTTTTGAATCAATACTATATTTGTCATCCAACATTTCCAAAAAATGATATATCATTTGACAGGTTGAACAGATGCTCACATCTGAATAAATGTACTTGGCGTAATCATCAGGTTGCTGATGATGGTCAATTAATATTTTAGTTGCTTTAGCTTCAGCTAAAGGAATTTCCATAGCACCTGTTCTATGAAGTGCATTAAAATCTAGAGTGAAAATGAGTTCGGCTTCTTCAATTAATTTATCAGCTTCTTCGGTATCTACTTCGTGTATGATAATGTTGGATTCTCCTGGAATCCATTTTAAAAATTCAGGATAGTCATTTGGTGCAATTACAGTAGCCTGATGCCCTTTTGCTATTAAATAATGATACAATGCCAATGTTGAACCAATAGCATCACCATCAGGATTTTTATGAGGTACAATAACAATTTGCTTAGGTTTTGAAAGCAGTTGCTTTATATCTGTAATATCACTTTTTGTCATAAGGTGCGAAGATACAATTTAATAACAAAAAGGTTAAATTGAATGGACTACTTTTGTATAAAATTAACCATTAATCACCATTTACCTATAATAACTTATTTGTAATGATTTATTGTTAATAGTTGCAAGTTTACTTAAAAGCACTATTTTTGCACGGAATTTAAAAACACACAATGGCAACAAATAGAACGTTTACAATGCTTAAGCCAGACTCTGTTGAAAAAGGGAATATTGGCGCAATATTAGAAAAAATTACAGCTTCAGGATTTAGAATCGTGGCTATGAAATTAACACAAATGACAACTGCTGATGCTCAAGCATTTTATGCTGTACATAAAGAACGTCCGTTTTTTGGTGAGTTGGTAGAGTACATGACTCGTGGACCAATTGTAGCTGCAATTTTGGAAAAAGACAATGCAGTTGAAGATTTTAGGACTTTAATTGGTGCTACAAATCCAGCTGAAGCAGCTGAAGGAACAATCAGAAAATTGTATGCAGCTTCTATTGGTGAAAATGCTGTACATGGTAGTGATAGTGACGAAAACGCAGCCATTGAAGGTGCGTTTCATTTTTCAGGAAGAGAGATGTTTTAAGTAAAAATACTAATAGTTAAAAATATAAAAAAAGCCTATCAAAAATTTTGATAGGCTTTTTTACTAAACGTTGTTAACAATATATTACTATACTACTTTTACATTTACTGCGTTCATTCCTTTTCTACCTTCAGTTAAATCGAATTCTACATTGTCTCCTTCTCTAATTTCATCGACTAACCCTGTGTAGTGTACAAAGTGTTCGTTGTTGTTTCCTTCTTCAATAATGAAGCCGAAACCTTTTTGTTCGTTGAAGAACTTTACTGTTCCTTTACTCATTGTTTAAATTTAAAATATTAATAAAGCACAAAGGTACTCTAATTAAACTAATAATTTGAGTTTTAATCATTTATTCTTAAAAAGCATGTTGCATTGCTTACCAAATATACCAGAAACACCTGCTGCTAAACCTCCTACAAGCCCTGTCGCTAATAGTAATAGCGTTGAATTACCATTTAGTTTTAATAGTGTTGCTATTTTTTTTGCAAGTATAAATTCATTAGCACTGCTCAACATGTAAGACTGTACAATCCACATTAGAGCTATAGCTACAAAAGGTATAAAAAATACAGCTCCTTTTTTAAGCGGAATTAAAAACCCTGAAATTAATGCAGCAAGCATTACAGACCACCATGGTAAATACAATGAAAGCACATAAGCTATAATAATTGTGAAAACAAAGTTTTTTGTGTTTTTATTCATTTGAAGGATTTAAAGTTTGTGAAAAGATAATACCATCTGTTTGGTTTTTATCTTGAATAAAATTAAGCTTTAAGTAATTGCCTGAAGCCCAAATATCAACCAAATCGTCATAAAATTTACTTCCAGGATTTCCAGATTGTCCTCCAGGATATACTGCTAAAGCTGTTGGAGGCGAAGTCATTTCAACAATCATTCGCCAAGAAGGACCATGGTTTTCGCTAGTAGCATTTACTATTCCTGAATAACCACCAATTGGTAAATCATGTCTTGAAAACGCTGGAAGTGCTTGTAGCAAATGGCCAATATAAGTTGCTTTATTTTTTCCCCAGGCAAGAGTTCCTTTACTGGATTCTATCTCTTTTAATTTTGTAGTTGCCTCTTTAAAAGCTATTAAAAATAGGTCGCTAGCAGTTTCAACTTCAGGAGTTTTAACAATATCCATAAATTTATCGTTTGGATTATTTTTTAATAAATATGCGGTTTGATATTTAAATGGATAATCAAGGGCTATGCTATCGTTTTTTATTTCGTCCCAAGTTAATTCTGCCAATGTGTTGTACCAAATTTGCCAAATCGTTGGGCCAACTTCGTCAATATCATTATTGTACTTCCAACTTTTAATTTTGCTCAACATGTTTTGTTCATCAGACGATAAATCTGCCTTTTCAATTACAGGAATCATAGTTGGTAATAACTCTGAAGCTTGCAAGTTAAAGTTGTTGTTATGTAAATCTTTAAAATCTTGAATGTCAAACTTATCTTTTGAACGGAAAAAATCATTAATCACCCTATTTCTATAGGCTTCATAGCCATCATTAAACACATAATAAGGATAAGATTCATCAACAGGATGTTGGTTGGCTGAACTCACAAAACCTCTCTCTGGATTTTTGGTATGTGCATTATATTCTTGTGGAATATAGCTTTGCCAATCGTGTTCTGGATTACTTCCATCCATTAAAAACTTACCTTGACCTTTCCATTTATTTGGGAATTTCCCTTGAATCCATAAAGCAATATCACCTTCGGTTGAAGCAAAAATGACGTTTTGTGCAGGAGCTACAAACTTTTTTATTGCATTTTTATAATCATCGTAATTTTTTGAAGTGTTTAGATCTAATAAAGTTCTTTGATTTTGCCCACCCAAATGTCCAGTCCAACGCATCGCATAACCTACTTTTTCTCCATTGCCTTTAAAGTTGGCATCATAAGTAACAGGGCCATGATGTGTATAAGTTACAGTGTCTAAAAAAGTTTCTTTGCCTCTAATTTTTATTTCTTCAATACGTTTGGTTGTTGCTTTCCAAGCGTTATCGTATTTATAATTGGAGTTGGTTTTGTCTTCAAAATCTATTTTATACCAATCAATCACATCACGTGTAGCATTGGTCATTCCCCAAGCTATATGCTCATTAAAACCAATTACGATGCCAACTGCACCTGGAAGTGTTACTCCAAACGTATTTTGCTCTGGAGTTGTTAATTGCATGGCATACCAAATGGAAGGTAGATTCAACCCTAAATGTGGATCATTTGCTAGTATTGCGTTTCCTGAATACGATTTTTCTGGACTTACGACCCAATTGTTACTACCATTATCTGGATGAGGTTTTTCAATCGTCTTTTTTATATAATCTAGTGGCATTTCAGAATCTGGAATAGGAGTTTGTGTTGCGTTTCCCATAAAACTCCAATCCGTTTCAGCTGGAATTACAGGATCGTTAATATCAAAAAAGTCTGGATATAAAAGATCAAAACGTTCTTTGCCATATTTTTTTAAAAAGTTGGTATATTCCAAATCACTATCACCTCCAGCTAACATTTTGGTCATATACATTAAAAGTAACGCTGTTTTTTTTCTAGTCCATTGTTCAGGAGCGTAATCCAATAATTTATATTCAACAGGAAAATCGCTGGGCTTTAAAGAATTGATGTATTGGTTTACTCCATTTGCAAAAGCATCAACATAGTCCATAACTTCTTGGTCTGTTTCCCAATTTTTAAGTTTTTGTTCTGCACCATAAACCATGCCTCTTCGCCGCTCAGTTCTATCGTAGTTTAAGGCAGTTTCGCCTACTATTTCACTGAGTCTTCCTGCAGCAGCATGTGTTTGAAATTCCATTTGCCACAAACGATGCTGTGCAGTGACATAACCTTGTGCTCTGTACAAGTCCTTTTTGTTTTCAGCAAAAACATGAGGAATTAAATGTTTGTCATATTTTACAGTTACTGGAGCTGTTAAGCCTTTTAAACTGATTTCTTTGTTGTTTTCTGATTCTGTGATTTCGTTTTGCCAAACACCTTGATTTGGACTTAAAAACTTACCTAATGGTGGAAGACTGCCTAACTTGGTGTTAAGGGCATAAAAGGTTGTAATTGCTAAAACCAAAGACAACCCAAATTTGAATATTTTCATTTAAAACTTTTTACAAAACTGAAAAGTACTAATTATTTATGAGTTTTATAATTTAAAAATCTATTTAAGAAAGTAGGTTAAGATATTATAGAAATAAGAGGCTCTGCGCATTAGGGAAGACCTTTTGAAAGGTCTTGAGTGTCCTGTAAATTTAATGATAAAGTTTATGGTGTGCAATGCGTAGAACTACGTATTTTATTTGAGAATTAGTTTTTTAATAAGTTCTTTTCCTAGGTGTTCATTAAGCATTATAATGATTTTCTCCTTGCCATAACTTAGTTCTTCACGAAGCACAGATGAGCTTAAATCTACATAAAGTGTCTCTCTTTTTAACTGAACATTGGTTGTGTAGTGGTTTACACCATTTCCCATTAAATTTGTCCATGCATCTTTAACATCAACCTTGTTTAAACCGTCTTGCAGTCTGTTTTCTTCTACAAATTCTTTTAAGACGTCGCTAAGTTTTAAATGTTCATTATTGCGTTTCATTGCTCTAAATTTAAGGATTCAAAAGGTTTGTAAATGTACTTAAAGCCTTCGTCATTTGTAATAACCAATTCTTCCTCAGTTGCATGTTCAATGGATTCCTTAAAGGTAATATTATTTACTGTATAATAAATGTAAAGTTTATTGTTTTCAATTTTTAAAACAAAAGGCGATTCATCATCTGTTACTGTAAATTTTCCATCCAATGAAGGTGTTACTTTTTTTCTAAACCCAGTTAAATCGTCATTAACTTTGAAGTAATCAACAGTTGTACTTATATTATATTCTTTAACAACTTTACCCTCTTTTTTAACTTGTTTTATTTCCCAATACCCTTCTAAGTGAGGAATAAATATTTCAGGATTTTCGCTACAAGTTAAGACACTTAAAACAACAACTAAAATTAATAAAAGTCTTTTCATAGCTTAAACAATTTATACGATTGATGTACTTGTTTTACTGCATCTTCAGTACGTTCTGGATGTGTGTCGCTAATAAAAATTTGCCCGAAATTTTCTTTATCTACTAGGCTAATAATTTGTGATACACGTTGGTCATCTAACTTGTCAAAAATATCGTCAAGTACCAATATTGGATTCACACCACTTTGAGCTTTTATAAAATCGAATTGAGCTAATTTTAAAGCAATTAAAAATGATTTTTGTTGGCCTTGACTACCAAATTTTTTGATTGGATGTTCGTCAATTTCAAAGCTCAAATCGTCTTTATGAATTCCAACGCTGGTATATTGCAGTGCTCTGTCCTTTTTAATATTTGCTTCAAGTTGCGTTTTTAAATCACCATCAAAAAGATCACTTTTATAAACTAAGTTTACGGCTTCGTTGTTATTACTTATCCATTCGTAACGCGATTTAAAAATAGGAATAAAGGTTTCTAAAAACTCAGCTCTTTTTTTAAAAATTACTTTCCCAAGAGTGTTAAGTTGTTCGTTATAAACCTCTAAAGAATCTTTATTAAAAGCATTGTTTAATGCAAAGTATTTTAAAAGTGCATTTCTTTGTGCTATTAATTTTTGGTAGTTGATTAAGTCAGACAAGTAATTTTTATCGCTTTGTGAGATGACACTATCAATAAATTTACGTCGTGTTTCGCTACCTTCAATAATTAAGTCTCGATCTGCTGGTGAGATAATAACCAATGGTAAAAAGCCGATATGGTCACTAAATTTATCGTAGTTTTTCCCATTGCGTTTAATAATTTTTTTCTGACCTTTTTTTAATGACACAATGATTTTTTCTTCTCTATTTTCTTTATCATAAACACCATCAACTACAAAGAAGTCTTCATCGTGCTTTATGTTTTGAGAAGATATTGGGTTAAAGTAACTCTTACCAAATGACAAGTGATAAATAGCATCTAAAACGTTGGTTTTGCCAATACCATTTGGACCAACAAAACAGTTTATTTTAGCATCAAAATCAAATGATTTACTATCAAAATTTTTGTAGTTAATAAGTGATAACGATTTTAATATCATAAATAAATTTGAGTTGAATGCTAGCAAAAAGCATCTGTTTCTTAAAAAGGAGCTGCAAAATATTGAAAAATAACAAATAATTTACCTTTTTTATACCAATAAAAATTTTATTTTTGCGGCGCATTAATATAGAAAATATGGCGACTTATAAGAAAAGAGGATATAAACCAAAATCAAAGGAAGATAAAGAAAATGCAATTGAAGAACAATCAACAACTGCTGGAGTATTTAATACCTTAGATGAAGGAGCTTCTAAAACCGAAGAATGGGTTATTGCGAATCAGAAATACATATTTATTGTTGTAGGATTGGCAGCTGCAATTGTACTTGGTTACTTAGGCTACACAAGATTAATCCATGCACCAAAGCAAAGCGAGGCCATGAATGAAATGTACCAAGCACAGCAATATTTTGATGATGCTGTTGCAGGAGTTGAAAAAGACTCAATGTTTACCTTAGCCTTAAATGGAGGTAATGGAAAGTATGGAATGCTTGATATAGCTAAAGAATACAGTGGTACAAAAGCAGGTAATTTAGCTAACTATTACGCAGGAATTGCATACCTAAACTTAAAAGATTATCAGAATGCAGTAGCTTACTTGAGCGAATTTAAAAGTGATGATGAAATACTTGGACCAATTGCCAAAGGTGGCATTGGTGATGCCTTTGTACAATTAAACCAACCAGAAGATGCATTGGATTACTATGTGCAAGCTGCTGAGATGAAAACTAATAACTTTACAACACCAACGTATTTGTACAAGGCAGGAACAATTGCTTTGCAATTAGGTAAAAATGCTGAGGCTTTAAAATACTTTAAACGTATAAAAGACGAATTTTCAACTTCTACCGAAGCTGCAAACATTGATGTGTTTATTGGTAGAGCAGAAGCTGCTAGCAATTAAAACATGGCAACAGCAAATAAAAACTTATCAGAATACGATAAAGCTACAATCCCAAATGCGAAGAACTTTCGGTTTGGGATTGTTGTTTCTGAATGGAATGATACCATAACTGAAGGATTATACAAAGGTGCTTACAATACTCTAATAGATTGTGGTGCTAAAGATGAAAACATTATTCGTTGGGATGTTCCTGGAAGTTTTGAGCTTATTTACGGAAGCAAAAAAATGCAAGAACATCGTGTTCATGCAGTTATTGCAATAGGCTGTGTGATTCAAGGTGAAACCAAACATTTTGATTTTGTTTGCGAAGGTGTTACACAAGGCATCAAAGATTTAAACGTTTTGCACGACACTCCTGTAATTTTTTGCGTACTTACAGATAATAACATGGAGCAATCTCTTGCTCGCTCTGGTGGAAAGCATGGCAACAAAGGTACTGAAGCTGCCATTGCTGCTATTAAAATGGCTGAGTTGCGAAGTAAGTAGGCAATATTCAGTTTGCAGTAATCAGTCGTCGGTCAGTTGTCATCAAACAATTTGTTAACAATTTTTGGGATTTATTAGCCCTCATTTCGTTGTAATTTAAGTACATTTGAAGTGCATGAACAAGCATAATTTTGTTTAAACAACGCCAACATAAACGATTCAATTATAAGCCAAGATACTCTAAAAGTGATGATACATTGGCTGATTCAGATGAGTCTGCCAAAAGCAGTGAACTTTCATCAAAATGGCAAGGTGTAAGAAATTCAAACAAACGTAAGGGTTTTAAGTTGTTTTCATTGCCTATATTATTTCTGATTTTGGTACTATTATTGATTTGTATGTACGTACTAGAAATAAAGTTCATGTCTAATTAAAACTATGCGTTATGGGAATTTTCAAGCTCCGTAAAAATAAAAAATTCAGCTATCAACCACGTTATTACAAGTCTAATGAAGATGGAGGAAGTCCATTTGAAATCAAACACAAATTTGACGATTATAGAAAAACAGTTGGTAGTACTGGATTAAAAGGAAAATTCACCAATGCACTTGATGAACTTAAAGAAGAGCCTGATCGAGAAGTTAACAGAAGAATATTAATTATTGTTACAGTACTATTATTAGTATTCTTGTTTATTATCGATTTCGATTTATCTATTTTCTTTTCTTAACTAGTTAATGGCAGATATTATTCAATTATTACCAGATCATGTAGCCAATCAAATTGCGGCAGGCGAAGTTGTGCAACGACCAGCTTCCGTTGTCAAAGAACTTTTGGAAAATGCTATTGATGCAGATGCTACAGTGATAAAGCTCATTATAAAAGATGCTGGTAAAACCTTAATACAAGTTATAGATAACGGAAAAGGCATGAGTGTTACAGATGCTCGTTTGAGCTTTGAACGTCATGCAACATCAAAAATTAAAGCAGCAGAAGATTTGTTTAATCTGCACACCAAAGGGTTTAGAGGCGAAGCTTTGGCAAGTATCGCAGCCATTGCACATGTAGAGCTGAAAACCAAACAACAGCAAGACGAAATTGGTACTCATATTAAAATTGAAGGTAGCGAGGTTGTGTCTCAAGAAGTGGTTGTAACGCCTAATGGAACTTCAATTTCTGTTAAAAATTTATTTTACAACATTCCTGCGAGACGAAATTTCTTAAAAAGCAATACTGTTGAAACACGCCATATCATTGATGAGTTTCATCGTGTTGCATTGGCACATCCAAACATAGAGTTTTCTTTATACAATAATGGAAGTGAATTGTTTCATCTTCCTGTTAGTAATTATAGACAGCGTTTAGTTAATACTTTTGGTAGTAAAACCAACGAAAAATTAGTTCCTGTTGAAGAAGAAACCGAAGTACTTAAAATATCTGGATTTGTTGTAAAACCTGAATTTGCTAAGAAAACTCGTGGTGAACAGTTCTTTTTTGTAAATAACAGATTTATAAAAAGTTCGTACTTAAACCATTCGGTTAATGCCGCCTTTGAAGGCTTGTTAAAACCAAATACACATGCGTCTTATTTTTTATATCTGACTGTAAATCCTAAAAGTATTGATATAAACATTCATCCTACAAAAACAGAAATTAAGTTTGATGATGAACATACTTTGTACGCTATTTTGCGTTCTGCTGTAAAGCATAGTTTGGGTCAGTTTAACATTGCACCAGTTTTAGATTTTGAGCATGACAGCAATTTAGATACACCTTACAGCTATCAAAACAAAACAGCTCAAAGTCCAATGGTTGAGGTAGATAGAACTTTCAACCCTTTTAAAGAAGAAAAACCTTCAGGCTCTGTAAAACAAACTTATAAAAAACAAAACACAAGTAGTTGGGAAAGCTTGTATGTTGGTTTAGAATCCAAGAGTAATGGTGATTCTGAAGAGTTTAGCGAATTACATTTTGAAAGTGAAGATGAAGCGTTGACTATGTTTAATGACCAAGCTAAAGAAACACAGAAAACCTTTCAGCTTAAAAACAAATACATTATAAATACCATAAAATCTGGTATGTTGGTTATTGATCAGCATCGTGCACACCAACGCATTTTGTATGAAGAGTTTTTACAGCAAATCACTATAAAAGAAGCTATTAGTCAGCAATTACTATTCCCTATTGCATTGCATTTTGACACACAAGAAATAAGAGTTCTGGAAACCTTAAAGCCACAATTGGAACAAACAGGATTTATGTTTTCTAAGTTTGAAGAAGATGGTGTCGAACTTCAAGGTATTCCAACGTCTGTAACTAATAGTCAAGCGTCATTTGTGCTAGAACAATTAATTCATGATGCACAGCATGAAGTACCAGACAGTCATTTTAGTCAGACAGATATGTTAGCAAAGTCTTTAGCAAAGTCTTTAGCTATAAGAACTGGACAACAACTCACCAACGAAGAACAAGAGCATTTGGTAAATAAATTATTTGCTTGTAAAGAACCAACCACAACACCAACTAATAAACCAACGTTTATAACTATGAATGTTGATGATTTAGATAAAAAATTCATGTAAAATTATGATGAGGATTACAGAAACAGTAAAGCATTTGTTGATTATAAACGTCTTGATGTTTATCGGAACCATTGCAGTAGGCAACGACTTGTTTTACAAATGGTTTGCTTTATATTTTCCAAAGAATGAATTGTTTCAACCTTGGCAAATAATTACGCATATGTTTATGCATGGTGGAGCTAGTACTGCAAATTTTAGTATAGCTCATATTTTGTTTAATATGTTCGCTTTATGGATGTTTGGTACAGCAGTTGAGCAACAATTGGGAAGTAAAAAATTCTTGTTTATTTATATTTCTGCTGGACTTGGAGCTGTCTTGTTTCAGTTAGGCTACTATTACTTTAACTATTTACCTCTACATGCAGATTTAATAGGTTCTGGGTTAACAAGCGATCAGATTGTTCAAATGCTTTCATCAAACAAAGCTATTGAAGGCATTTCACAAGCTCAATTTTCAGACCTCAAACAATTATTTCCTATTTACAATGTTTCTATGGTTGGAGCCTCTGGTTGTATTATGGGAGTTTTGGCAGCCTTTGGGATGATGAATCCTGAAGCTAAACTTATGCTTATCTTTTTACCAATACCAATAAAGGCAAAGTACTTTATTCCAGGTATTATCATTTTAGATATCATTTCGGCTTTAACTGGGCAATCATTTTTTAGTCCTAGTAATACGGCTTATATGGCTCACGTTGGTGGTGCATTAACAGGTTTCTTCATTATGTGGTATTGGCGAAAAAATCAGTTTAATAAAAATAGATGGAACTAAATGACATCGCTAACTCAAGACATTCAAGATAAGTTAAAACGACTTACAGCTTTTGAAAAGATAATAACTATAAATGTAATTATCTTTTTTGTTGGTCGGCTTATTACTGCTTTTAGTGATGTGGCAAGAACGTCAAGTCTAAACTGGTTGGAATTGCCAAAGGAGTTTTCAGCATTTATAGTAAAACCTTGGAGTATCATTACCTATGGTTTTACACATATCGAGTTATGGCATTTGTTTATGAACATGTTGGTTTTGTATTTTGTTGGTCGCTCGTTTTCTAATTTGTTCAACATAAAAACGTCTCTCAACATTTACTTTTTAGGAATTATTTCAGGTGGTTTGGCTTATATGCTTACCTATGCTTTATTTCCTAATTTTCTAAATTATGCTGGCTCACTCGTTGGAGCATCAGCTGGAGTTAGAGCAACCTTGATTTTTTTATGTGCTTATATGCCACATTATGAAATGCGATTAGGTTCACTGCGCTTTAAGTTGATGTATGTTGGTTTTATAATGGTTGCATTAGACTTGTTAGGGTTGTTTGGAAATAATTCAGGAGGTAACATTGCACATCTTGGAGGTGATGCATTGGGTTATTTTTATGCGATGCGTTTGCGACAAGGGACTGACATTGGCAAAGGTTTTGAAAAGCTTATGGATGCATTTTTTGGACTGTTTTCGTTTACAAAAAAGTCAAAACTAAAAACGGTTTATAAGGACAAAACTAAGGTAGGAGGTTATACTAAAGGTGAATTTAATGAGTTTAATAACCAGAAGAAAATAGATGTTATTTTAGATAAAATAAGTAAGAGTGGTTACGAAAGTCTGACCAAAGAAGAAAAGGAATTTTTATTTAGAGCGGGAAAATGATATTTCAGTAAGCAGTAAGCAGTAAGCAGTAAGCAGTAAGCAGTAGCCAGTCATCAGTCATCAGTCATCAGTCATCAGTCATCCAACATAACAAATGAAAAAGCTAAGTTTTGTAAATAAGGTGATTTTTTCAATCAATTCGCTCTTTGCATTGATGCTACTTCTGTCTTACATACTTCCATATGTTGCTCCAAATCGTTTTGCAATTTTAGCAGTTTTAAGTTTAGCAGTTCCTTTTTTAATACTTTCAAACATCCTGTTTTTGTTGTATTGGCTAATGAATGTAAAAAAGCAATTGTTGCTTTCGTTATTTGTATTGGTTTTAGGTTTTAAGCATGTTGGTTCCCTATATAAGTTTTCAAGTTCTAAAAATATTGACAACGAGAATAATCTCACGATAATGAACTATAATGTTCGGTTGTTTAATTTATACAACTGGATTCCAGGCAATAACGTACAACAAGAGATTGTCGATTTTATAAAAAGTGAAGCTCCAGATGTTATCAGCTTTCAGGAATACCATCCTCATGAAAGCATTGATTTGTCATTTTATAAATATAAGTATGAAGAGCTATCTGGAAAAAGGATTAAATATGGTCAGGCTATTTTCTCAAAATTTCCAATAATAAAATCAGGTTCTATCGAGTTTCCAAATACAGCTAATAATGCCATTTATGCTGATGTTGTAAAAGGTTCTGACACGATAAGAATATACAATGTGCATTTACAATCTTTAGGAATTGATACTAATAATGAAGAACTTTCAACAGATAATTCTGAACGATTGATTAAACGAGCGAGTGAAACCTTTAAGATGCAGCAATTTCAGTCGGAGTTGTTTTTATTGCATAAAAAACAATCGCCTCATAGAATGATTATTTGTGGCGACTTTAATAACACAGCTTATTCTTACATTTATAAAGAAATTAAAGGCGATTTGGTAGATGCGTTTGGAGCTGCAGGAAATGGCTTTGGTAGAACTTTTGATTTTAAATATTTTCCAATTAGAATCGATTTTATCTTAGTTGATAAAGCATTTAAAATCAACGGTTTTAAAACCTACAATAAAAAGCTATCTGATCATTTTCCAATTCGTACTAAGGTTAGTTTACATCAATAAACAATCTGCATAGTCTGCCAAAATGTGAATACAAAGACCTATGCCTAGTAACCTTGTCACTTTAGGAATTAGCAGTAACATATAAATCACAATTGCAAAGTAGGAGTGAAGTGGATGAAAATTGATACTACATCTGTTAGCATCATAAATTGGATTTGCCAAAACATGATCTAAATCGATAACAAAAGTGAGTATCATGATTAAAAAAGCCATTTTCCATTTCGGTTTAAAAAAGAAAAGAGCCACAAGTAAAGGGACTATAAAATGAATGCCATAATGTACAGCAGTCTGTAGCATTAGCTTAAAGTTTGAGCTTTTAAATAAGTTACTGCATTTGGACCTTCATTAAACAGTAAATCTAGAATACTTAAATTACCAATAAAGCCATGTTTGTCACTAAACACTTGCTTATACTCAGAGAATTTATAAGTCTTTTCTTTTCTTACATTGGCTAAGTAACGAAAATCGTTAATGTTTGTTGGTTCTTTTTCAAAAACACTCGTTTTACTGAAGTCTAAATCCCATTGTAAACACTCGAAAATGGTTTCTAAGCACTTAAAATTAAAATCCATCATGTTCTCTTGTTTAGTATGGAAAAGAGGAGCAAGGTCATGTTCGTAAAATTCAAAGAAAGGTGATGTACTGTAAGCACTTAATAAGGATTTCCAATGCAAAGCTTGCCATTTTTCTTCATTATGTATTTTAATGTCTCGATACAGTTGTCTGTTTTTTTGAGAAAATACTACTGGAACTGTTAATGATAATTTTCCGTTGGCAGCATAAATGTTGGTTCGGTTTCTGTAGGTCTGTTTTTGGTAAGTATCGTTAACTTCAAACACCAATTTATTTGCCTTTACTATGGCAACGCAATGTGAAATACTAGGAAAATACGTTGGATGTACTAGAGTGTTCATTTACAGTGTACTGTCATTCCTGCGAAAGCAGGAATCTAATTTATATTGTTTAAACCAGTGGATTCCGCATCACACTTCGACTGCGCTCAGTGAGACAATGCGGAATGACAAAAGTAACTTTTAACTGTTTGCTTTCTTACGCTTACGCCATTTGCTAAAACCAATCCAACCAAATAACACGACTAAAAACGGAATTAAGTAAGAAACACGTTCGCCACTTCCACTAACAGTAGTAAAGACCCTGTCCCAACGAATGTTCCAATTTTTAATACCATTATTAAAATTACCAATACTCATCCAAATAAAAACAGGTTTACCAACCACGTGATCAAAAGGCACAAATCCCCAAGCTCTTGCATCTAAAGAGTTGTTTCTGTTGTCTCCCATCATCCAATAATAATCTTGTTTAAAGGTGTAATTGGTTGCCAATTCACCATTGATGTAAATATTATCGCCTTCTACTCTAACATCGTTTCTCTCATATTCTGAAATAACACGTTTGTAAAGTGGTAATACTTTGGAGTTTAATTCAATTGTTTTACCAGCTTCAGGAATGTACAGTGGTCCAAAAAAGTCATTGTTCCAATTATAGTTAGGATTGTGTGGAAAAATATTTGGGTCGCGTTCACCTTTAGGTGAAGCGTATCTCACAATATCTGCAACACTAGGATGGTTTTTAAACATGGCAATCGCCTTATCTGTCGCTGCTGGAATAATGATTTTTTTCCCATCAGGACTATAAATACCATCAGTGATGTCGTATCTGTTGTACAGCTGTTCAACTATAGTTCTATCAAACCCTTTGCCTTCTTTTAGAATGACTTCGTAGCTAAATTGTAATTCAGCACGATCAGGTAATTCGTTTTTCTTTCCATTAATGTAAACAAAACCATTTCTAATTTCAAGAGAATCACCTGGAACACCAACACAGCGTTTTACCAAGTTGGTTTTTTTGTCAATAGGTTTATAGTAGTTTCTATCAGGTCGAAAATTATTCATATCCAGCAAAGTGTCTGCTGGTTGATTAAATACAACAATTTCATTTCTATCTATTTTTTCAAAACCTGGTAGCCTCATATAAGGCAATTGCAATTTGTTTTGCCAAGCTGTTTCACGTTTTGAATAATCATCATTAAACAGATATGATTTTTTCTTCAATTTTGGTAGTGTATCGTGTACCATTGGAGCAGCAACAGTTGTCATTGGTACACGTGCTCCATAATTGTATTTACTTACCAATAGGAAATCTCCAACTAATAACGATTTCTCCAATGACGAAGATGGAATCACATAAGGCTGCATAAAATACGTATGCACTAAAGTAGCTGCTACAATTGCAAATAAAATAGAATTAACCCATTCACCAGACGACGATTTTGGATTACCACTTCTGTCCTTAACATGTTCAACATCAACCATATAATTCAGGTAGTAGTTATAAAATCCAAGGGTTACTACTGCTAGAAAAGTGTCTGTATAAGTGTTTTTTCCAAAACTTCTAGCTGTTTCAACCCAAATTACTGGAAACATAATGAGGTTAATGATTGGAAGAAATAATAAAATAGTCCACCAAGGCGAACGATTGATAATCTTCATTAAAACAATGGCATTGTAAACAGGAACAAAGGCTTCCCAAGCTTTTCTACCAGCTTTTATGTAGAGTTTCCAAGTGCCAAGTCCATGTATTACTTGAATTATTATAAAAAAGATAAACCATTCTGTCCAAGTCATAACCTTACTATTTTTGTTAGTTTGTTATTCTAAAATCTATATTGTTACACAAATAAAAGGCATTAACCTATATTTAACACATCTTTCATTGTAAAAATTCCTGTTTTGCCAATAATCCATTCGGCTGCAATAACAGCTCCAAGGGCAAAACCTTCTCTACTTTTGGCTATATGCTTAATTTCAATAGTATCTACAGATGAATCATAAAATACACTATGAGTTCCAGGAACATCTTCAATACGTTTGGCTACTATTGGAATTGTGTTAGCATCTTTATTTTCTAAACTCCATTGTTTGTAATTGGAGTTTTTTATAATCCCTTCTGCTAAGGTTATCGCTGTTCCGCTTGGTGCATCTAGTTTTTGGGTGTGATGAATTTCTTCTAGGCTCACTTTATATTTATCAAGATTAGCCATCATTTTGGCTAACTGTTTGTTGAGCTCAAAAAAGATATTTACTCCAATACTGAAATTAGACGCATAAATAAAAGCGCCATCACGTTCTTTACAAAGTCTGGTAATATCATCATAATCCTTAAGCCAACCCGTTGTACCTGAAATGACAGGAACATTATTGTTTAATGCTTTTGAAAGGTTACCAACAGCTGCACTTGGCACACTAAAGTCAATAGCGACGTCTGCTTTTGTAATATCGTAATCTGTGATGTTTTTATCTATTTTTAAGACAATGTCATGACCACGAGATAGTGCTATTTGTTCAATAGTTTTTCCCATTTTGCCATAACCGAGTAGTGCTATTTTCACGTTTAAAATTTAAAGCCTAAAGTTAAACCTAGATTAGTTGATGCATCAAGCTCATTAAAATCAAAATGTGGTTTTAATGCCAAATTATCATCAATGTTGTACTGTAGTAAATGTGCATCAACATTGGCATCAATAATATTTAAGGCATAGAGACCAATAGTTACTAATAACGAAATCTCTTTATTACGTCTTAACGTTCTTTGCGCACGAATCAATGCGTCATTAGAAATCTGTGGCGAAGATAAGGGATCGCCATTGCTGTCTGTTCCCCAAAACTCATCAGTTGCAAAACCAGCCAATCTGCTTTTGTAAGCATTTCTATATCGTTTGTATTCGTTGTTGTTATCGACATAAAAATAAATTCCAGTACCTAAGGCTGCATACACAATAGGGATTTTCCAGTACTTTTTATTATAAGCCTGACCAAGTCCTGGTAAAATAGCTGAGTAAAATGCTGCTTTTGAAGGTGTTAAAGGATCAATGTCTGCTCTAACAATAGTGTCTTTTACAACAATGTCTTTGTTGTCTATGATGCCTTCTTCTACTTCTTTAGTTTCTTCTTGTGCAAAAGAAAACGTAGAAAAGAGCCCAACAAAAAAGAGTAGAAAACAAAGTTTATTTTGCACGTTGCACTAGTTTTTTAATACGATAGAAATCTTCTTCAGAGTGGAACGGAATTGTAATTTTTCCTTTACCATTCTTAGAGACTTTAACGTCTATTTTATGACCAAAGTATTCTGAAAATTCTTTAATGCCTTTTTTAACAAATTTTGGCAATTCTTCTTTTACAGACTTAACCGTTTCAGTTGTGCCTTTAAAATTTCTAACTAATTCTTCGGTATCTCTAACAGATAGTTTGTTGGTAAGGATTTTTTCATAAATATCCAATTGCTCTGCTTGGTCTTCAATATTGATAATGGCACGACCATGACCCATCGAAATAAATCCGTCTCGCATTCCGGTTTGAATGATAGGATCTAGTTTTAATAAGCGCAAATAATTGGCAATTGTGGAGCGCTTTTTACCTACACGTTCACTCATTTGCTCTTGTGTAAGGTTAATTTCATCAATTAAGCGTTGGTATGATAATGCAATCTCGATAGGGTCTAAATCCTGTCTTTGAATATTTTCAACCAAAGCCATTTCCAGAGATTCCTGGTCATTGGCAATTCTAATGTATGCAGGTATGGTTTCTAAACCAATAAGTTTAGAGGCTCTAAAACGACGCTCACCAGAAACCAATTGGTATTTGTTAAAATCAAGTTTTCTAACAGTTATGGGTTGAATGACTCCAAGTTCTTTAATGGAAGAGGCTAACTCGCGTAAGGCTTCTTCATTAAACGTGGTTCTTGGCTGAAATGGATTCACTTCAATAGAGTTGATGTCCAACTCCACAATATTACCTATAACTTTATCTGCATTTTTATCTTGAACCGATTTGATATCGTTTGCAGGATCGTTTAAAAGAGCCGATAACCCTCTACCTAGTGCTTGTTTTCTAGTTGCCTTCGCCATTAGTCGCCATTTTTTGTTATAATTTCTTTTGCCAAACTTAAGTAATTTGTAGCTCCTTTGCTGCTTACATCATAATTAATTATGCTTTCACCATAACTTGGTGCTTCTCCTAACTTCACATTACGTTGGATGATGGTGTTAAATACCATATCATTAAAGTGTTTTTGCACCTCTTCAACTACTTGATTAGATAAACGCAAACGCGAATCATACATGGTTAATAAAAGCCCTTCAATATCCAATTCTGGATTGTGAATTTTTTGAACGCTTTTAATCGTATTCAATAACTTACCAAGACCTTCTAGAGCAAAATATTCGCATTGAATAGGAATAATAACAGCATCTGCTGCTGTTAACGCATTTAGTGTTAGTAAACCTAGCGAAGGTGCACAGTCAATTAAAATATAATCGTAAGCAGATTTTAAGTGAGAAATTGCTTTTTTAAGCATGTACTCACGTTCATCTTTGTCTACTAATTCTATTTCAATAGCCACCAAATCAATATGTGCAGGAATAATGTCAACATTAGGAGCAGAAGTAGTAACAATACATTCTTCGGCAGAACTTGTATGCTCTAATAACTGATAGGTGCCAACTTCAACCTGTTCTACATCTATACCTAAACCTGAAGTTGCATTAGCCTGAGGATCAGCATCAATAAGAAGTACTTTTTTTTCAAGAACACCTAAAGATGCTGCTAAATTTACTGAAGTAGTGGTCTTACCAACACCTCCTTTTTGGTTAGCAATTGCTATGATTTTACCCATTAATCGATTTGGTTTTACGAAACTCAAAAATACAATTTATTATGGGTTTAAAAAACGTAAGTTGTTAACAATGATTAAACAAAAAAACGACCAATTTGGTCGCTTTTTGTTTAAGTATTTTGATGAAAACTATTAATCTTCTGGCATTAAAATACCTAGAAAATAATTTTCATCCAAAAATTCATTGGCAACTTGTTTAATGCCTTCTATAGTAAGCTCATTTATTGCATCTTCAGTTTTTAATACTTTTGATGCTTCATTGCCTTCTTGCATTGCTGTTGTTAAACTGGCTAGCCAGAATCTATTTGTCTTTACCTCTTCTCTATACTTTTGCAATTTAGATTCTTTTACTTTGTTTAAATCTTCAAGTGTTGGCCCTTCTTGTTTTATTTTTTCAACTTCAGCTAAGGCAGCAGCGATTAATTTATCGACGTTTTCAGGACCACATGGAAAAGATATACTAAATGTTACACCAGGAAAACTTAATTTTCTAAATAATCCATTAGCACCAACACCATATACGCCTGCTTCTTCTTCTCTCAATTTTTCAATTAATTTAATTGTTAGTATTTCGCCTAAGGCAGATACTTCAAGAGCTTTCTTTTCTGAATATTCAATATCATCTTCACGCCATTGTATGGACACTTGACTTTTTGGGTCTTTTCCTTTTTTGAATATGTGTTTTTCATAAATGTCTTTTTCCCTGAAAGTTGTAGGGCTTATTTTTTCATTAGAGTTTGCTGAAGGTAAAGAAGCTAAATATTTTTTGGAAAGGGATTTAAGTATTTCTTCATCAACATTTCCGACAAAGAAAAAATGGAAATCTCCAGCATCTGAAAAACGTTCTTTGAATTTTTCATAAGCTAGATCATAATCAGCTTTATCCATTGTTTCAGGTGTAGGGAAACCAGTATATCTTGGATTGCCTTCATTTTTGATTTTTCCAGTTTCATTTGAAAAGAAAAATTGAGGGTTAGACATTAAGTTTCCTAAAAAACTTTTTTGTTTGTTTATAAACGATAGATAGGCTTCTTTATCTTTATTTAAATTAGTAAAATACAAATAGACTTGCTGAAATAAAACTTCTAAATCTTTTGGTGCTGCCTGCCCTCTAAAACCTTCTGTAACAATTTGAATATATGGAGATACGTTTACAATTTTACCGCTCATCATCTTGTTTAATTCTGTTTTAGATAGTCCACCTATTCCTGCTTCTGCTAGACCACCATTGGCGAAAGCTGTTGCAATATAATCTTCGTCAGAGTATAAATTAGTGCCTCCAAAACTAACAGCTTCAAATAAAACTTCATCATTTTTAAAATCGGTTTTCTTAAAGGACACTTTTGCACCATTACTTAGAGTAAATGTTGTAACGTCTATCGCTTTGTCCAGACTTGTATCAACTATTACTCCTTCATTTGGTAAATTCTCTATTAGATTATCTCTAACAGTAGCGTCTTTATAAGAATCAATATTTGATAGCTCTATTTCCTTAAGCAAATCTAAAACTTGTTGTTCTGTTACTTGTGTTAATCCTTCTTTTTCAGGACCAGTTAATATAATTACTCTGTTGTCGTCGTGAATAAATTGATTGATTAGTTTGTTTGTTTCTGAAAGTGAAATGGTTTCTAAATATTGTTTGACCATGTTATATTCCCATTCAATTCCTGGAATTGGTTCTTCCTCTAAGAAATGGTTTACATACTCGTTAATAATACGATTGCTTTCTAATTTATCTTTATCCTTATACGTTTTGTCCCAACGTGACATGATTGATTTTTTAGCACGCTCAAATTCACTTTCTAAAAATCCATAACGTTTTACACGTTCATTTTCTTCTAGAAGAGCTTTTAACCCTTCAATTTGTCCACTTTCACTAGTCATTGCAAAACTTTGATATGCATTTTTAGTACGTGAAAAAGTGCCTCCATAACCTGTGCTACCAAATACAAACGGTGGATTTGGTTTATTGGTTAATTCTGATAAACGGTTGTTTATCATTGTGCTAAACAGAGTTTTTACTAATGATTCACGATAGTCTACTGTAGTTTTAAGTTTTGGTGCATCAAAATTATCTTTATACATGATTTGTACTTGAGAAAATGGAGCTTCTTTATCTGATGCAATGGTAATGAAAGTCTCGTCGTGATTTGGTAATTTAAAAGTTTCGCGTTTTTTAGGATTTTCAGCTTTAGCTATGCCTTCAAAATGTTGTTTTATTTTGGCTTCAAGCTCAGCGACATCTAAGTCTCCAACAGCAACAACTGCCATTAAATCTGGACGATACCAATTTCTGTAATAACTGCGAACATCTTCATATGAAAAGTTTTCTAGATTTTCTTTAGTACCAATTGGCAAGCGTTCTGCATATTTTGAGCCATACATTAGTTTTGGTAAGTACTGCTGCATCATTCTTTTATCTGGACCTAAGCCTAATCTATACTCTTCTAAAACAACACCTCTTTCAGCATCAATTGCTTCATCAGTTAAGGTTGCATTATGTGCCCAATCTTCTAGAATTTGAAAACCTTTTTCTAGTTTTTCTGGATCATCACTAGGAATTGGCAAAATGTATACTGTTTGATCAAAACTGGTATATGCGTTTAAATCTGCACCAAATTGAACTCCAATACTTTGTAAATAGTCTACAAGTTCGTTTTTTTGAAAGTTCTTTGTTCCATTAAAATTCATGTGCTCCATAAAATGAGCCAAGCCAAGTTGGTTTTCATTTTCTAAAATAGATCCTGCATTTACCACAAGTCTGAGTTCAACTTTATCTTCTGGTTTACCATTGTTTCTTATGTAATAGGTTAAACCATTTGATAGTTTGCCAATTTTTACATTTGGATCAATAGGAATTTCTGCAGTTTCAACTTTGGTGTCTGATTCCTTTTTTGCAAGTTCTGCATTTTGAGAATATCCAGAAAATGTCATTATTGACAATGCTAGAGGTAAAACAAGTTTTTTAAATTTCATAAATAGAGGTTTAGTTTTAAATAATTTACAATAATTGATATAATTCATATTTAATTTCGCAGAACTACCAAAATACGAATAATTATGTAAAAAAATGTTAGTAATTAATTAAAAATCAGAAAAGTTACTTATTTTTATTTGCTCTAATCATGGCTTCAAGTTGGTTCCACATCTCTTGTGGGATATCTTCAAGAATATTAAATTCTCCTGCACCTTTTAGCCATTCGCCACCATCAATTGTAATCACTTCACCATTGATGTAAGATGAAAAATCGGAGACCAAATAAGCAGCCAAATTTGCTAATTCTTGATGTTCGCCAACTCTGTTTAAAGGTACTTTTTTAGCCATGTCAAACTTGTCTTTCAGATTTCCAGGAAGTAGTCTGTCCCAAGCACCTTTGGTTGGAAATGGTCCAGGAGCAATGGCATTAAATTGCATGCCATATTTTGCCCATTCTACAGCCAAGCTTCTGGTCATGGCAAGAACACCAGCTTTTGCAGCTGCACTTGGTACAACGTAGCCAGAACCTGTCCAAGCATATGTAGTGACGATGTTTAAAACTTTAGAGTGTTCCTGATTGGTATCTATCCAATGTTTACCAAAAGCCAACGTGCAGTTTTTAGTGCCTTTTAAAACGATATCAATAATGGTATCAAAAGCATTGGCTGAAAGACGTTCTGTAGGACTTATAAAATTTCCAGCAGCATTATTGAGTAGCACATCTACTTTACCAAAGGTTTCTAACACTGTTTTTAGCATGGCTTCCACTTCGTTGTAATGTCTAACATCGCATTGTACTGCAAGGCATTTGCCACCAGTTTCTTGTTCTAGTTCTTTAGCTGTGTTTTGCAATTTTTCTAAGTTACGCGAGGAAATGGCAACATTGGCTCCAAGCTCTAAAAAATAGCGTGTCATGGCTTTGCCAAGACCAGAGCCTCCACCTGTTACTACTATGGTTTTGCCTTTTAAGGCATTATCGCGAAGCATTTTTGCTGTGTGGTTCATGGTGTTTGTGGATTCAAATTATACAAACAAGTTAATAAAACAAAACAAACCATAATTATAAAATAGCATTATTATCCATTAATTAATCGGAAATAAGAATAGAAAACAGTAATTTAATAATTCCTTTTAGTTCCTAATATTGTCAATTTACCGAAGTTAGTTTCCTACAAATTTATTGAGTTTATCCGTTTTATTATCAGTTTATAGATAAATATATATATTTGTAATAGTTTATTTTATAAGTCTTAATTAAAAAAACATACTTAAGATTTTGAATTTACATGTTTTTACCAATCAATTTATTAAAAATAACAAGAAAATTATGAAAAAAATTTACACTTTTATTATTGCAGTTGGATTTGTGTTTTCTGCAAATGCACAGTTTAGTGGCGATTATGATCCTGCAAATTGGACTTTAAGCGGAACATCAGCAAATTCAGATGCATCTGTTGATACATCAGGTGCACCAAGTACTATTACCTTTTATGGAAATGATAGTGATTTTGGTGATTGTTGTGGTTTATTTGATGAATATTCAGTAACTGTAGCTACAACTGGGTATATTTCGTTTGCATATGACTTTGATAATCCAGATATAGAAGAGTTTTATTATGTTATTAATGGTACTCCAACGGTTATAACCTTAGACACGGAAACAGGAGCTATTGATGATATACCTGTTACAGCAGGCGATGATTTTGGTTTTAGAATTTTTACTGACGACGATTGTTGTGGAAGAGGTGTAGCCATAATTAGCGCTTTTTCATTTGATGTAACACTAGGTATACAAGAGAGTAACCTTTTGAGCTCAGAAATAAAATTATATCCTAGCTCAAATGATGGTATTTTTAATATGTCTTACTCAGGAATTAGTAACTTAAAGCAATTAAGTGTTCATGATCTTTCTGGAAAATTTATACAAGAAGTTAATCTGGAAAACTTTAATAACAATAAAGTTATTGATTTCACAAATCTTTCAAAAGGGTTGTACCTTGTTACTATTGAGTCTAGTAAGTCTTTTACTACTAAAAAATTAGTCATTAAATAACTTACATAAATAACATTTTAAAAAAAGGAGTCTATAAAATAGACTCCTTTTTTTGTGACCTATTTGTAATTAAGTTAGTTTCTTAATGTAAATAAATTCAAAACTAATCAATCAAAATCTCTAAAATCTGAATAGCAGCATCGCTAATTTTTGTACCAGGACCAAATACAGCAACAGCACCAGCATCAAATAAATATTGGTAATCTTGTTTTGGTATCACACCACCAACAATGACCATAATATCATCGCGACCATAGGTTTTTAAGGCTTCAATAACTTGTGGTACCAAGGTTTTGTGTCCTGCTGCCAACGAGGAAACGCCTAAAATATGCACATCGTTTTCCACAGCTTGTTTGGCTGCTTCCTGAGGAGTTTGGAATAAAGGACCAATATCTACATCAAAACCAACATCAGCATAACCTGTAGCGACCACTTTGGCACCACGATCATGACCATCTTGTCCCATTTTTGCAATCATGATACGAGGTCGTCGTCCATCCTGTTCTGCAAATTTATCAGCCAGTTCTTTGGCTTTTTTAAAGGATTCGTCGTCTTTTATTTCTTTACTGTACACTCCACTAAATGATTTTATTTGTGCTTTGTAGCGACCAAATGCAACCTCTAAAGCATCACTAATTTCGCCTAAAGTCGCTCTTTCTCGAGCTGCATCTATGGCTAAAGCTAATAAATTTTCTTTACCTGTTTTGGCTGCTTCTGTTAATTTTGACAAAGCAGCTTGCACATTGGTAGTATTTCTTTCGGCTTTAATCTTATTAAGGCTTTCTATTTGCTGGTTTCGGACGGTTTGGTTATCTACTTCTAAAGTTGCAATTGGATCTTCTTCGTCCAATCTGTATTTATTAACTCCAACTATAATATACTGACCAGAATCAATGCGTGCTTGTTTTCTAGCAGCAGCTTCTTCAATGCGTATTTTTGGAATTCCAGCTTCAATGGCTTTGGTCATTCCACCTAACTCTTCAACTTCTTCAATAAGTTGCCACGCCTTATGTGCTATATCATGTGTTAGTTTTTCAACATAATAACTTCCAGCCCAAGGGTCGACGGTTTTGGTGATTTTGGTTTCTTCTTGTAAGAAAATCTGAGTATTTCTAGCTATTCGTGCCGAAAAATCGGTAGGCAAGGCAATGGCTTCGTCCAAGGCATTGGTATGCAAAGATTGTGTCCCTCCAAAAGCAGCAGCAGCTGCTTCGATAGTAGTTCGAGCAACGTTGTTAAAAGGGTCTTGTTCGGTTAAACTCCAGCCACTCGTTTGACAATGAGTACGTAATGCTAAGGATTTTTCATCTTTCGGATTAAATTGTTTTACCAATTTTGCCCAAAGCATTCTGGCTGCGCGCATTTTGGCAATTTCCATAAAGTGGTTCATTCCTATAGCCCAAAAGAACGACAGGCGAGGCGCAAAAGTGTCTATATCCATACCAGCCTCTAAGCCTTTTCTGATGTATTCCAATCCATCAGCTAAAGTATAAGCCAACTCAATATCGCAAGTGGCTCCTGCTTCTTGCATGTGATAACCTGAAATACTAATACTATTGAATTTAGGCATGTTCTGACTTGTAAACTCAAAAATATCTGAAATGATTTCCATGGATGGTTTAGGAGGATAGATATAGGTATTGCGTACCATAAATTCCTTGAGAATATCGTTCTGAATGGTTCCAGCTAGTTGCTCAGGTTTGACGCCCTGTTCTTCAGCAGCAACGATGTAAAAGGCCATGATAGGAAGCACAGCTCCATTCATGGTCATAGACACACTCATTTTATCCAAAGGAATTTGATCGAAGAGTATTTTCATATCCTCAACCGAATCTATAGCAACTCCTGCTTTACCAACATCGCCAACTACACGTTCGTGGTCTGAATCGTAACCTCGATGTGTTGCCAAATCGAATGCTACTGAGAGGCCTTTTTGTCCAGCAGCAAGATTGCGTCTGTAAAAGGCATTGCTTTCTTCGGCAGTTGAAAATCCAGCATATTGCCTAATGGTCCATGGTCTTCTCACATACATTGTGCTGTAAGGACCACGAAGGTTTGGTGAAATACCAGCAACAAAATTTAAGTGCTCACAGATTTTAATATCGTCTTGAGTATAAATGGATTTTACTTCAATATCCTCAGCTGTCTGAAATTTTTTCACTTCCCACTTCTGACTTCTGACTTCTGACTTTAGTGTAATATGTTGAAGATTTTTTCTAGACATGTTTATTATTGATTTCTAATGGAATCAAGTTTTATAAGTTGAATATTTTCTTTGTTTTCTTCACGTAGGCGTTTTTGTTCTTCAATAAATCTTTCTCTGTTCATTTTCATAAGCTCTTCTAAATTTGAAAAATCAAGTGTAAGAATTCGAGCATAAAATGTATTTAAAGCCAAGTAAGTAACGAGCGCACGATCTTTCCTGAATTTTATGGGATCTCTTTTTAATGGAGCCAGAAAAACAAGGTTTTTAAATGTGTTAGACTCTACTAAAACATCATAGATTTTCTTTAATTGCTGATCCTCCATATAATCACCAATGCATTTTGCAATTGGATGATTCATATTGAGTTTTGCCTCATCGTTATTTATAATCCATAGATTTTCTATTTTTTTTAATTCGTCTCTTATTTCCAGGATATGCGGATTGATTAATTCTACAGCAGGAATTCGGTTGCTTTTTGAAATTTCCCAATAAAAATAATAGCCTTTATCTACAGAGTTTGGAGGCTCCATTGAATAATGATTTTCTATATAGTCTTCAAAAGCGTAAACGGCCTCCTTGATTAAGTCCATATCAATTGCATCACAATAGAATAAATCTTCTTTTTGCTGATACTTGTAAGTTATTTTTGGTTCGTTCTTACAGCTAGTAAAGCATATCACTGCAATTAGGATACTACTGATTTTTTTCATTTTCAAGTCTTTCTTTTTCAATGGTTTCACTTAGTCTTTTTTCTATAATGGGTTCAATTAATGTTTTTCTGATATTTGTTTTTACAAATGGGTATAATTCCAGCTCATGTTGCATCTTATCATTTGGATTAGGATGCTTGTTTGTACCTAGCAGAATTTCTTCTTTATGGTCGAAAAGATCTTGCTCTTTTTGAGCATTTTCTTTAATTTTCCGTTGAATAGTTCCATCAAATAACTGAGATATAAAACCGCCTTTGGCTTCCAAATTTTTAAAGAGATCCAATGCTTTTTCCGCTAATTGATTTGTTAGTGATTCAATATAATAAGCACCATCGGAAGCATTGGTTACCTCACTGAAATAGCTTTCATGTTTTAAAACAAGAAGCTGATTTCTAGCAATTCTTGATGCAAATTCATTTTCTTTATGATATATAGCATCATAAGCTAAATTATTGATGGTGTTTGCGCCACCTAAAATAGCGCTCATACACTCTGTGGTTGTACGAAGCATGTTGGTGTTATAATCGTACAAGGTTTTGTTGCGTTTTGAAGGTGTGACTGTTATTTGGCATTCAGCATTAAAACTATATTCTTCTATGAGTTCATTAAACAATAATCGTAATGCTCTAAGTTTTGCAATTTCAAAGAAATAGTTGGTTCCAATAGATACTTTGAAATTTACGTTTAGTGGTTGATTGTTACTAGTTTCAAAAAATACTCGAAGAGATTCTGTATTATTAATATGATTTAAATATTCATTAGTGTGAGCTAAAGCATAAGCTAATTGCTGAACCATATTGGCTCCTGCATTTTGGTATATTGAAGCGTTGACGGAAAAGGTATTGGTGTGTTTTATAATTTTTTCTAGATGCTTATGGTCATCATCTAAGTTCACATACCAATTGCCTGTTTTTACCAAGTTGCCTATAATATCTGTATTGATGCTTATTTGAGTGTCTGTAATTTGTTTTGCAAATTCAGCATCTAAAAATTCTAAATCCAAATAAATTGGAGTAGAAGAGGTGTCTATATCTTTTAAAATAGCTTGTATTGAAAATTCTTTATTTGGAATGATGAATTTTAGGCTTTCAGAGCCTTTGCTTAATTTGTATTGTGCTTCTTTGTTGGCTTGAACATTGTTTTTTACATAAATGGATTCACAAATGTTCCATGTTTTTGGTGTGTCTATGTAATGTGAAATTGATTCTAAATCCTCAGAATTGTAAAACGGTTTAACATCAATACCTTCCAACGAATTCCATATTAGTGTGTCGTTGTAGTCTGCGCCTTTTAAATCAAGTTGTATTTTTTGTTTCCAGGCTTTTGCAGAAACAGGATTAAAGTCATTAAATAATGATTTAGTCATTTTCTTTATTTTTTGCTATGCTATCTTCATATTCAATAAGGTAAATTTCTTCACCTTCTTTCTTCATATTGTATTTTTCTCTTCCAAATTTTTCAAGGCCTTCTTCAGTGCTTAGCTTTTTTATTTCTTTATTGTCTTTTTTTATTTCGTTTTGGTAGTATTCTTTTTCTTCTTCAAGTTTATTGATATCATTATTCAGTTCATGGTGTATAAACCATGAGTTGCTATCAAAAAATAGCATCCAGACAGAAAACACAATAAGTATTAATAAAAATACATTTTTAAAGGGTTTTAGTAGGCGTTTATATTTGGAGTTTATTTTTACCATTTACAAGCGTTCATTAATTATGGTTCTTACTATGTCAACAGCTACAGTATTGTATTTATTGTTTGGAATGATAATATCTGCATATTCTTTCATTGGTTCAATAAATTGTTCGTGCATTGGCTTTAATGTAGATTGGTAACGAGATAGTACTTCGTCTAAATCTCTTCCTCGTTCAGCAATATCGCGTTTTAGTCTTCTAATTAAGCGTTCATCACTATCAGCATGCACGAAAATTTTAATATCAAACAATTCACGTAACTCAGGATTTGTTAAAATTAAAATACCTTCAACAATCATCACTTTTCTAGGGTGTGTTAAAATAGTGTCTCCAGTTCTGTTATGTTTTACAAAAGAATAAACGGGTTGGTTAATTGGTTTGTTGTTTTTTAATGTTTGCAGATGATCTGTCAGTAAATCAAAATCAATAGATCTTGGATGATCAAAGTTTATCTTTACACGTTCATCATAAGATAAATGAGAGGTGTCTTTATAATAAGAATCTTGCGAAATAACACCAACTTCACCTTCAGGCAATTCATTAAGTATTTGGTTTACAACTGTTGTTTTTCCGCAACCTGTACCACCAGCAATTCCAATTATAAGCATGAATGTTTTTGTTTAATTAATCAGGGCAAATTTAAGATTATTTCTCCGGAATTATTTTAACAACACCAACATTTTCAACACCAACATAAATATAGCCATCAGGCCCTTGTTTTACAGCTCTTACACGCCCTAGACCTTCAATCAATTTTTCTTCTTGAACCACTTTGTTGTTTTTGATGACACAACGATTTAGGTATTGAAATTTAAGTGATCCAACTAAAAGATTTCCTTTCCAACCAGGATAAATATCACTAGTGATAAATTCCATACCACTTGGTGCGATTGAAGGATCCCAATAATGAATAGGTTGCTCCATACCTGGAGATTCAGTAATATCAGTAAACTTTGTACCACTATAATTTATACCATAACTAATCACTGGCCAGCCATAATTTTTTCCAGATTCAACAATGTTTATTTCATCACCACCTCTAGGACCATGCTCATGTGTCCATATTTTTCCTGTTTCAGGATGTTTCACCATGCCTTGCGGATTTCTATGTCCATAGGAATAAATTGCTTTGATGGCATTTCTGTCTTTAACAAAAGGGTTATCGACTGGAATACGACCATCATCGTGTAATCTATAAATCTTACCACAATCACGTTCTATATTTTGAGGATTGACATCTCTATTTCCACGATCTCCAATAGAGAAATATAAATATCCTTCATTGTCAAACTCTATTCTAGAACCAAAATGTTGACCACGACTACTGTTGGGAGTTGCTTTGTAGAGTAGTTTTTTGTCAATTGCTGTATTGTTTTCTATTTTAAAACGCATTATTGCAGTATTGGCGCCTTTACCTTCTCCTTCAGCTGATGCGTAAGAGATGTAAACCCAGCCATTATCTTTGTAATTAGGGTGCAATTCAATATCCATAAGACCACCTTGACCTTGCACTTCAATTTCGGGTAAGCCACTAATGCTATTTTTTTTACCATTTTTAAAATGGATGAGTGTGCCTTCTTTTTCTGTAACCAAGATGGAATTGTCTGGAAGAAAGGCAATTCCCCAAGGGATAACCATATCAGGTATCACAACTTCGTGAGTATAGTTATAGGTTGTAGTTTCATTTAGGGTTAAAGCCTCATTGGTTTTGGTTTCTTTGCACGAAAAAAATCCAATTATTAAAATTAAGGCTAAAGCAATTTTTATTGATTTCATGGTTTGTTTTATTTTGACTTGAAAATACAAATAAAAAATTATTTGTTCTTAAAAGAAAAATATATATTTGCAATCTGAATTTTTATAAGCTTGCAATAGCATAAATTGCACTTAGGAAATGATAGATAACGTAGAGTAAGAATTCCCAAAAAACTATATTCTTTTCTATTAAAATTCGGGGTGTAGCGTAGCCCGGT
>JAGQYS010000062.1 GCA_020435965.1 Flavobacteriaceae bacterium
AAAAGCATTGTCTTGGTTGAAATAAAAAGCAGTTGCCAACAACGTATATAAAAAATAGCGGTTAAGTCGCTTTAACGAAAGAAAATAAATAAATTAAGGTCAGCTATTATCCGAAAAGTAAGTGCTTAAAATCCGCTACTTTTCATATACAAAACCGTTAGGTGCAATTTATTCACTGTACTTTCCTGAAATAGGTTGACTAAAAATTAATCATTTAATTACAGTCACTTATGAAACCACAAAAAGATCACTGGCGAAAAAAAAGCTACCAAAAGGCAACCTTAGAAACTAAATTATTGGTCGTTGAACAAATTCTCAACGGACAAATTTCCAACAACCAAGCCTCTAAGAAATACGATATTCCCAGGACAACCATTACCTATTGGTTAAGAAAATACAGTACCTTGGTACAACAAAACATTGGCATGAGTAAAAACGAGGAAATCAAACGGCTTAAGGAAAAGATAGAAGAGCTAGAGTTTGTAAAGGACTTTCAGCAAGACATCATAGCGGATATGGAACTCATCACAGGCGTGGATATGTCAAAAAAGTCGTTGCCCAAAACATTGGCAAAAGAGATAGAGCGAAAGAAGAAAGACCGTATAAAAGAAAATGGCTCTATGGATGTTTTGGGATCTCTAAACAAGCCTTCTACAAAAGACTCAAAACCCAGCAAAAACAAACAATAGACCACCAAAAAATGATCAAAATGGTAAAGGACTACCGTAAAAAAGTAGGCTCTAAGACCGGTGGCATTAAGCTATACAATGAACTTAAGCAAGACTTTATCGATGCTGGCATAAAGATAGGCAGGGACAAGTTCTACCGTTTTTTGAGAGTCAATAACCTCTTGGTTCCCAAGACCAAAAATTACATGACCACTACAAACTCAAACCATATGTACAAAAAATATAAGAACCTCATTAAAGACCATGTCCCTACCCGACCAGAACAACTCTGGGTCAGTGACATCACATACATTAAAACAGAAGACGGACACAACTACCTTGCACTGGTAACAGACGCTTATTCCAAACAGATTATGGGTTATAAGCTCGATGACCATATGAGAACATCACTTTGTAAAGATGCGCTCGCTATGGCCATTAAAAACAGAAAATATCCCGAACAAAAACTCATGCACCATTCTGATAGAGGTTTTCAGTACTGCAATCCCAAGTACACGGATTTTGCCGAGAGCAACAAGATCACCATGAGCATGACAGAACAGTACGATCCTTATGAAAACGCAGTAGCTGAACGTATCAACAGAACCCTTAAATATGAGTATGGACTGAAACAAACAATCAAAAACAAGGATTTGGCTCAAAAATTGACCGATCAAGCTGTATTTATTTACAACAACCTAAGAACACATTTTAGCTTAAACCTGAGGAAACCAGCAGATGTACATTTAAATCCAGATATCAAGTATAAATCCTATCGAAAAAATAGTGTAAATTTACCTGAGCTCTCGATCTAAAAAGAAAATCAAAAACAACAAAAAAAGGTCAACCTATATCAGTATAATAGAGAAACATAGAGCTAAACCAAAATTATTGAATAAAAGATTAGAATATTGAATGTTTTTTTATCTTTCAATTAACAAAAAAATATAATTCAACTCTATGGAAATATACTACATAAAAATAATAGAATCTATTGTCGTTATCACTCTATTCTTAATTATAAGAATTGTGGTAAATCAACTTATTAATAAAACGATTATAGATAAAGTACTTCAAAAATCCAGAACCCAACTTATAAAGAGAGTTATCAATTTAATCAATCTACTTATTTGTTTTACTATAATTATGGTTATTTGGGGTGTAAAACAATCAGAACTCGCTGTGTTTGTAGGTTCTATATTAACAATTGTAGGCGTTGCTTTATTTGCTCAATGGTCATTGTTATCTAATATTACTTCAAGTATAATTTTATTTTTTGGACATTCTGTAAAAATTGGGGACACCATCTCGATAATGGAGACTAAAGATTATGAAATACGNNNGGAGAAGTTTTAAACATTGGACTATTTTTTACTAAAATTAAATTGGTGGATTCAGAGGACGAAATAACCTTACCAAACAATATTTTCATCCTAAAAACCATAAGAAAAGTCAATTCAATTGCTGACGAAAAAGATGAGAGCATTTCAACGATTAATCAAGAAATTTCATAAGTATGTTAAATAAAGAATTTTTAATCAAAAATTCAAGAGAGATTGCTACCGACTTGGAAAATAGCGACCTTAATGAAATAATTTCATTTCTTGAAAACTCTACCAAAGAAATCACTCAAAACGTATTTTTTGAATTTTCTACTCACGTTATCGTTGATATCTTTCCGATGATAAATGACGATTTGTTCAAAAAGATTTTCGTGAAAGCAGATACGCATAAAGCGGCACGGATTCTTTCAAGATTAAATCGAGATAGAGTTGATAATAAACTGGAGCTTCTTCCTAAAATTACATCAAGGGAAATCACAGACTTCCTAAACTACAGTGAGAATACGGCAGGCTTCCTTATGGAAACTATTGTCCTAACTGGAAATAAGGGAGATACAGTAGGAACAATACTGACAAAATTGCGAAAATTGGGCGATAAAAAAATTGTTACCATTTACATAATAGATGAAGAACACAAACTCATTGGTAGAGTTCCCGTAAATTATATCGCGATTGCGAGTCCTGAACAAGAAATGGATGAGCTGATGTACGAAGCACATAGCGTGCAGGCAATGGCAACGAGAGAAGAAATTTTAAATGCTATTGAGGAACACGCTCTTTTACAAATTCCTGTAGTGGACATACATAACCATTTACTCGGTATTATAAGAAATGACACCGTACTTTCTGCTTCTCGTGAAGAAGCAACAGGCGATTTACAAACAATGTTTGGTGCTGGTAAAGAAGAGCACGCACTTTCTAAAATATCATTTGCAGTACGTAAGCGCCTACCTTGGTTACAAATCAATTTAGTAACAGCATTTTTAGCCTCAATGGTTGTTGGTTTTTTTGAAGACACGATTGCTCAAATTACAATTTTGGCGATTTTTCTTCCTGTTGTGGCTGGTCAGTCTGGCAACACAGGTTCACAGGCATTAGCTGTTACCATTCGAGGTTTAGCACTGAAAGAAATTAGGATTGGGCATTGGCTTCGTGTTGCAAAAAAAGAACTTATGGTAGGTTTTATTAATGGTGTAGCAGTTGCAATCACAACTGGTATTGTTGTTTTTTTCTGGGCAAACTCAATAGGTATTGCTGTTGTTATAGGAATATCAATGATACTTTCAATGGTAATAGCAGGATTTTCTGGTGCTATAATCCCAATCGGTTTAAAAGCTATTGGACAAGACCCAGCAACATCATCTTCTATAATTTTAACTACAGTAACAGATATTTGCGGATTTTTAAGTTTTTTAGGTTTAGCATCTGCGTTGTCATCTGTTTTGGGGATAGTTTAAAATAAAAAAAATGGACAGAATTAGATTAAATATTCTTGGGATAAAAACTGTGTACAACAACGTATATAGCTCATAGCTAATTAGTTGCCTAATCCAAAGTTAAGGTATATTTGCGAGGTCGCCAAATTTTTAAATTTGGCTAATTGAGAAAAGAAAGATAATTAGAAAAATTTAAAAATTCGGCTTGTGTTCATCCGAAACGAAACTGCCTATTTTCTGCACTACGTTTCATATACAAAACCGTTATCTGCAAGCAAAAAAAAACTATGTTCCAAGATTCAATCACGTTGAAAAACCGACATCTGAAATTTGTAAAAACAGTTTCGGAAAGCGGAATAGTTTACGGATTAAA
>JAGQYS010000063.1 GCA_020435965.1 Flavobacteriaceae bacterium
TCAAATTGCCAATCTTCAAATTCATGATAATGTCTATCCCATTTATCTGTTTTACTTCTATAGGCTGATGAAAACCAAAGTTTAAGTGGTACGCTTGCAACTAATTTATCAGCTTTTATACTTTTTAAGACTGTAAAAGGAGAAAGTAGGTGTTCAAAAATTTCGAAAGCTGTAACCACTTCTGCATCAGAGTTTGTTATAGTAGAAGAATCTAAATCCAGATCTTCACCTTTTGTATTTTCAACAATAAAACCTTGTTGTTTCATAATTTTAGTAAAAGGATTTTCTATTCCCAAATCTAAAATCTTAAAATCAGTAGAAATATGTTTTAAAAGAAACTCAGCAGTGTGTTTATATCGTTTATTAGGAAAAGTTTTTTCGTACATCTTTATTTTCCACCTAAGTAGAAAGCTTGTTATTAATATTTATACACAATTGCGTTAATGTGCATTCCTGCACCAACACTTGCAAATATAATAACATCACCTTTGTTTATTTGATGATTTTCAAGTTTATTTTTTACAATCAAATCGTACAAAGTAGGTACTGTTGCTACTGAACTGTTACCTAGTTTATGTATACTCATTGGCATGATATCGTTTGGCATTTCCGTTTTGTACAATCTATAAAAACGCTTTACGATGGCTTCGTCCATTTTTTCGTTGGCTTGATGTATCAAAATTTTCTTTACCTCTTTTATATCAACACCACTTTTATCTAAACAGGCTTTCATAGCTTGTGGGACATTGTTTAGTGCAAATTCATAGATTTTTCTTCCATGCATTTTTATGTACCTAGTGTCTCTGCAAAGTTCTTTGTTGTTGGAATTCCCAAAGTATAAATAATAAGCTTCATCAAAAGTAAAAGAAGCAGATTCATGAGCTAAAATACCTCCTTCATCGTTTGTGGCTTCAACAACTGTGGCTCCAGCACCATCAGAGTATATCATAGAATCTCTATCGTGTTTATCTACCACTCTCGATAAAGTTTCAGTACCAATAACCAGACATTTTTTTGCCATTCCAGCTTTAATAAAGGCTTGTGCTTGTATAACACCTTCAACCCAACCTGGGCAACCAAAAAGAATATCATAAGCGACACATTTTGGGTTTTTAATGCGCAATGAATGTTTAATACGAGAGGCTAAACACGGTAAAATATCGCTTTGTATTGCGTTGGCTTTGACATCGCCAAAATTGTGTGCCACGATAATATAGTCTAATTCTTCTCTATCTATTTTTGCATCTTCTATGGCTTTCTCTGCTGCAAAAAAACCAAGGTCAGATGATGTTAAATGATCTTTGGCATAACGACGTTCAATAATTCCTGTGATGTCTTTAAATTTTTCAACAATAACCTCATTGGTGTGTTCAATT
Source organism: Flavobacteriaceae bacterium (assembly GCA_020435965.1). Classification (GTDB taxonomy): domain Bacteria; phylum Bacteroidota; class Bacteroidia; order Flavobacteriales; family Flavobacteriaceae; genus CAJQLB01. Next base: position 1,377 of record JAGQYS010000063.1, read on the forward strand.
GAAGAGCCATCTGTGTTTAAAAATTGGTGTTGATGAAAGTCTTCGTTTTTTTCAATCGTATCTGGAATATAACTTCCAATACCTGTTATCTTAATATTCATATAATGAAATTGCCTTTAATATAGCTAATGTAACGAATATAAAAGCAAAATATTAAAGGCAAAAAAAGTTTTAATTTATTTTACGATGTTCAAGGCATCTTTAAGCTTCTATAAAGTCTTCAATTGGAGTACATGTACAGATTAAATTTCTGTCGCCATAAGCATCGTCAACACGTCTTACACTAGGCCAAAACTTATTGTCATGTACATAATCCAACGGAAAAGCAGCTTGAGTTCTCGAATAAGGTAAATCCCAAGTATCAGCTGTTAACATTGCCATAGTATGAGGTGCATTTTTTAATACATTATTAGGATTGTCTTTATCGGTAGCTTCAATTTCTTTTCTAATTGAAATCATCGCATCACAAAAACGATCAATTTCAGCTTTATTTTCACTTTCTGTTGGCTCAATCATCAATGTTCCTGCAACAGGGAATGAAACCGTTGGTGCATGGAAACCGTAATCCATTAATCGTTTTGCAATATCAACAACTTCAATACCATGAGCTTTAAAAGCTCTACAATCTACAATCATTTCGTGTGCTGCACGACCTCTTTCACCTGAATAAAGTGTATCAAAATGACCTTGTAATCGAGCTTTTAAATAATTAGCATTTAAAATTGCAATTTTTGTAGATTCGGTAAGGCCTTTTGCGCCTAACATACAGATATAGCCATACGAAATTAAACAAACCAATGCAGAGCCATAAGGAGCTGCGGAAATTGCAGTAATCCCTTTTTCTCCTCCAACATTAATTATTGGATTACCAGGTAAAAAGGGTACTAGTTGTTCTGCAACACAAATTGGGCCAACACCTGGACCTCCACCACCATGAGGAATCGCAAATGTTTTATGTAAGTTTAAATGGCACACATCTGCTCCAATATTCCCAGGATTGGTTAAACCTACTTGCGCATTCATGTTGGCACCATCCATATAGACTTGACCACCATTATCATGGATAATTTGAGTCACTTTTTTAATTCCAGATTCATAAACACCATGCGTTGAAGGATAGGTTACCATCAAACACGAAAGGTTGTCTTTATGTAGCTCTGCTTTTTCACGTAAATCGTCAATATCGATATTTCCTTCTTCAGTAGATTTAGTAACAACTACTTTCATTCCAGCCATTACTGCACTTGCAGGATTTGTTCCGTGAGCTGATGATGGGATTAAACAAATATTTCTATGGTGATCGCCTCTGGATTCGTGATAGGCTTTTATTACCATTAATCCTGCATATTCGCCTTGGGCACCAGAATTAGGTTGCAATGAGGTTGCTGCAAAACCAGTGATTTCGGTTAATTGGTCTTCTAATTTTTTAAGCACAGTTAAATAACCTTCTACTTGATTTAATGGAGCAAAAGGATGGATATTTCCCCAATTGGACCAACTTAAAGGTAGCATTTCGGCAGCAGCATTCAACTTCATTGTACATGATCCTAATGAAATCATCGAGTGATTTAAAGATAAGTCTTTGCGTTCTAAAGATTTTATATAACGCATTAAATCGGTTTCTGAATGGTAAGTGTTAAACACTTCATTATCCAGAAAATTAGAGGTTCTTTTTACAGCGTCCAGAATATTATTTGCAGATGCAATTGAAGTTAAATTTTCAGGAGTTTTTCCTGCAACTTCAGCAAAAATTGAAATGATGATATTGACGTCTGAAAGCGTTGTAGTTTCATTTAAAGAAATAGTTACAGTATCAGCATCAGGATAATAAAAGTTAACGCCTTTCGCTTCAGCTACAGCTTTAACTTTATCAGCATTTGCCTTTACTTTTAAAGTGTCAAAATACGCTGAGTTTTCTTGAGCAAATCCTAGATGTTGTAAAGCTTTATCCAAACTACTTGCTGCATTATGCACTTTGTTAGCAATATATTGCAGTCCTTTTGGTCCATGATAAACAGCATACATTCCAGCCATTACTGCTAGCAATACTTGGGCAGTACAAATGTTAGAAGTTGCTTTGTCTCTTTTAATGTGTTGCTCTCTGGTTTGAAGTGCCATTCTTAAGGCGCGATTGCCATTAGCATCTTTAGTAACACCAATAATTCTACCAGGAATACTACGTTTGTAGTCTTCTTTAGTCGCAAAATAGGCAGCATGTGGACCACCATAACCCATTGGAATTCCGAAACGTTGCGTAGTACCTACAACTACATCAGCGCCAAATTTTCCAGGAGCTTCTAATATTACTAAACTTAAAATATCAGCAGCGACTGCAACTTTAATATCAGCAGCATTTGCTTTTGAAATGAAAGAAGCAATATCATTTATTTGTCCATCTTTTCCTGGATATTGAACAATAGCGGCAAAATAATCTGATGAATAATCAAACTCATTAGTATTTCCAACAACTAACTCAATTCCTAATGGATTTGAACGCGTTTGCAAAAGCGACAAGGTTTGTGGTAAAACCTGTTCGTCCACAAAAAACTTAACAACCTCGTTTTTCTTTTGGTCACGTTCTCTTACAGCAAATAGTAAAGCCATAGCTTCAGCAGCAGCAGTACTTTCGTCTAGTAATGATGCGTTTGCAATTTCCATTCCTGTAAGATCAGTTACCATGGTTTGGAAATTTAAAAGAGCTTCCAAACGACCTTGAGCAATTTCAGCTTGGTAAGGTGTGTAGGCAGTATACCAACCTGGATTTTCAAGAATATTACGTTGAATCACAGCTGGTAAGTTTGATGGATGATAACCCAAACCAATATATGATTTAAAGACTTTGTTTTTTGAAGCCATATCATGAATATGATGCAAGTACTCTTGCTCGCTCATAGCAACATCCAAATTAAGTGGATTTTGTAAACGTATATTATCTGGAATGGTCTCAGTAATAAGTTGGTCTAATGATGATGCTCCAATAGTGTTGAGCATTGCCTCATGGTCACTTTCTCTTGTGCCAATGTGGCGCAGTGCAAACAAATCTGTATTCATACTGTAAAAATTGAGTTTTGAAGTGCAAAATTAAGGAAATAAAAATGGTTTTAATATGCTAATATTGAAAGTTTTTAACCAATTTAAGGCATTATTAACAGTTTGCCTAAATTTGTAGTATGCAAGTACTAAAACGTATTTTCGATTTTTACATCAACAGTAGTATTCATGTTGCTTTGGCGGTTTGCGGATTGGCTTGGGTAACGCTTCTTAACTTTAATGTTGGAGCTGATTTAGATTTTGTGTATTTTATATTTTTTGCAACAGTTACTGGTTATAATTTTGTGAAGTATTTTGGCTTGGCGAAATTTCATCACAGGAGTTTGGCTAGTTGGTTAAAAGCCATTCAAATATTTTCTTTTCTGTGTTTTATGGGTTTGTGTTATTATACATTCAAGTTAAAAATAGAAACAATCTTTTATTTTGCTTTTTTGGGTATTGTTACTTTTTTGTACGCTATTCCTTTTCTTCCTAAGAAAATATTCATTGAAGCTGGTAGTTTGAGAGCTATTAGTGGATTAAAAATTTACGTAATTGCTTTTGTTTGGATGGGAGTTACTGTTGTGATTCCTTTACTTAACGAAAATTATAGCTTAGATAGTGATGCTTTGATTGAGTCTATACAACGCTTTTTGTATGTAATTGTAGCGATGCTTCCTTTTGAGATTAGAGATATGAAATATGATAATTTGAAACTTGCAACAATTCCTCAGCAGATTGGCACAACAAAAACCAAGGTTATTGGTACTGTACTTATAGTTGTATTTTTTTTACTGGAGTTTCTGAAAGATGAATTTTGGTTGAATAAAACTATTATTCTAGGAGTTGTCTCTATGTTAATGTTTTTCTTTTTAATATTCTGCTCAAAAAACCAAAAACAATATTATAGTGCGTTTTGGGTTGAAGGTATCCCGATACTTTGGGCAATTTTAACTACAGCTAATTATTAATGGCTCTCTAGTTTTTTTTTGAAGTTATTTTTTATTTTTTCTTTTTCTTCCTTTTTCAAACAATCTACTTCAGGTTTTTTTACAAGTTTTGTAAGCTTACTATTGTTAGATGAGTATTTTCTGCAGGCTTTACAATAAATAAGATGTATGGTATGTTTAATTTTTCCCCATAGTGAAACTTCATTGTACTGTGTTTTGTCACAAGTATTAACAGCTTCGTCGCAAGACATAAATAATTTGAAATCCTTACTCATTATTCTATATTAAAACCAATTTTTCTCCATACAAGAAGCCAAAGATGTTCTGGCTCTATGTATAATTACCCAAAGGTTAGACGCTGTGATATCCAATTCATTACAAATGGTTTCAGTGTCATAACCCAATAATGTTTTCATTTTAAAAACTTCAGCTTGCTTAGCTGGCAATTTGCCAATACAGTCGTGTATTGCCAATCCAAGTTCTGTGTTTTCCAATCTATCTTCAGCAGTCTTATCAAATGGATCAGCTACGCGTTGCTCTAGCCAATCGCCTTCTTCCTCACCATCAAAATTAAGGTTCATTCTAACTTCGGCTTTACCTTTTTTTGAATTTATTTTTCTATAATGGTCAATTATTTTTCGTTTTAAAATAGAAATTAGCCAAGTGCGTTCACTTGCTTCTCCTTTAAAGTTTTTCATGGATTTTAACCCAGCAAAAAAAGTTTCTTGTACTAAATCTTGAGCAATCTCTCTGTCATTCACTCTTGTGATGGTGTAGTTAAAAAGGTAATCTGAATACAAATCGATCCACTTGTTGGGATTTATTTTGTGACCTGACATAGATGGCTGTTAAATTGCTCGTTTCAAAAATAAAATAAAAAGCGGACTTAAAATGGTTTTATGATAAGTTTAAAGGTATTGAGTGTTTAATAGATTTATGATGTACTTGTTTTTAATAACCCAGCACGTCTTAACAATGCTTCTGGTTTTGGTTCTTGTCCTCTAAATCGTTTATACAAAATCATTGGATCTTCAGTGCCACCTAGTGATAATATATGGTCTTTAAACTTATTGGCAACTGTTTTATTGAAAATGCCTTCTTCTTTAAAGTATTCAAAAGCATCAGCATCCAACACTTCAGCCCATTTATAACTGTAATATCCAGATGAATAACCTCCTTGAAAAATGTGAGCAAAAGCTGTGCTCATACAATTTTCAGCAACATCAGGGTACAGTTGTGTGTCGCCAAAGGACTTTACTTCTTGTGCTTTTACATCATTTATGTGTGAAGGGTCTTGTCCATGCCAACTCATATCTAATAAACCAAAACTTATTTGTCTAAGTGTTTGCATGCCTTCTTGAAAGGTCGCTGACTCTTTTATTTTGTTCACCAATTCCATTGGAATCACTTCATTTGTTTGGTAATGCTTCGCAAACAGCTCTAATGCTTCTTTTTCATAACACCAATTTTCCATGATTTGGCTTGGTAACTCTACAAAATCCCAATATACTGAAGTTCCTGATAGGCTAGGATAGGTTGTATTGGCTAACATACCATGTAATGCATGACCAAACTCGTGGAAAAGCGTAGTCACTTCGTTAAAGGTTAGGAGCGACGGTTTGCTTTTTGTAGGCTTTGTAAAATTGCAAACAATTGACACATGTGGTCGATGATTGTGACCATTTTCAACATATTGAGGTTTATATGAAGTCATCCAAGCTCCATTACGTTTTCCAGGCCTTGGGAAGAAATCTGCGTAAAAAATGGAGACTAAATTGCCTTCATTATCTGTTACTTTATAGGTCAATACATCATTGTGATATTTATCAATCGTATCAATTTCTTCAAAATTCAAATCAAACAATTTATGGGCAACTGTAAAGGCTCCATCAATCACGTTTTCAAGCTTGAAATAGGGTTTTAGTTTTTCATCGTCTAAATCAAAAAGCTTTTGTTTAAGCTTTTCTGAATAGTAAGCTGAATCCCATTTTTGCAAGGCATCAATTTGATCTAATTCTTTAGCGAAACGCTCAAGTTTAGCAAACTCATCTTCAGCAGCTGGTATTGCTTTTTCTAATAATTCATTAAGGAAACTTTCAACGTTTTTAGGAGTTTTTGCCATACGTTCTTCTAACACAAAATGAGCATGTGTTTTATAACCCAAAAGTTGTGCACGTTTAAAACGAAGATTTGCAATTTTAATAACAATGTCTTGGTTGTCGAGCTCATCATTTTTAAAACCTTTACTTCCAAATGCTAACGATAGTTTTTTACGCAATTCTCTATTGTTAGCATAAGTCATAAATGGTATGTAGCTTGGGTAATCTAATGTGATTAACCAACCTTCTTTATTTTTACTCTCAGCAATTTGTTTGGCTGCTTCCTTAGCACCTTCAGGTAAGCCTGACAAATCATTTTCATCAGTGATGAGCATTTCAAAGGTATTGGTTTCAGCCAATACGTTTTCTCCGAATTTTAGTTTTAGTTGACTTAACTCTTTATCTATAGCTCGTAATTGGTCCTTTTTATCATTTGGAAGATTCGCACCATTTCTTGAAAAACTTTTATAGCGTTTGTTAAGTAAGGTTTTTTGCTCTTCGGTTAGGTTTTTAGGTTTTGAGTCGTAAACTGATTTTATGCGCTTAAACAAATCTTCATTTAAAGTAATATCGTTTCCAAATTCAGAAAGTAAAGGCGATACTTCTTGGGCAATTTTTTGAATTTCATCATTGGTTTCAGCAGAATTTAAATTGAAAAATATACTTGATAATCTATCTAATTCTTGTCCTGAAAATTCTAGCGCTTCAATGGTGTTTTCAAATGTTGCTAGTTCTTCATTTTTTACAATTGTATCAATTTCTTTTCTTGCTTTTTCAATAGCAGATTTAAATGCTGGAAGAAAATCAGAATTCTTAATTTTTGAAAATGGAGCAGTGTTATATGGAGTTGAAAAGTATTGATTTAGGATAGACATTTTAGACTTTGAATTTATTTAATAAATATTTATTAGAAATTGGATTACAAAAAAATCACTTGTGTAAGTTTTTTCTTTCTAACCTATTGATTTTATGAATTTTAATTAACAATTTGTAGTTAATACTGAATATTTTTCTACTTTCGCATCAGAATTTTTTAAAGAGAGTTTTACTCTTAAAAAATGGTTGATTAATAGCAATTAAAACCTCAGTTTCGGCTGAGGTTTTATGGTTTTATAGTCTTGGCTGCATTAATCACTTTTGCTTTCAAGCCTTCTTTATAGGCTTCAATTTTATCTAAAATACAAGTATCTGAAGTGCCAATAATTTGTGCTGCTAAAATGCCTGCATTTTTTGCACCATCCAAAGCAACAGTGGCTACTGGCACTCCTCCAGGCATTTGTAAAATTGAGAGTACAGAGTCCCAACCATCAATAGAGTTTCTAGATTTTACTGGAACTCCAATAACTGGTAAAGGTGATAATGAAGCAATCATTCCAGGTAAATGCGCAGCACCTCCAGCGCCTGCAATAATGACTTTAATACCACGTTTATGAGCGTTCTTGCCATAATCAAACATTTTTTCTGGAGTTCTATGTGCTGAAACAATATCAACTTCAACCTCAATATCAAATCCTTTTAAAATATCTATTGCTTCTTGCATAATTGGGAGGTCACTATCGCTTCCCATTATAATTCCTACTTGTGCCATATTATTCGCTTATTACTTTAATCGTATTCTTTACTTTTTCTGCAATTTTTCGTGCTTCATTAATATCTTCATGAACAATGGTTACGTGACCCATTTTTCGGAATGGTCTGGTTTGCTTTTTGCCATAAATGTGTGGTGTTACGCCTTCCATGTCCATAATGGTCTCGATATTTTTATACACAACATTCCCTATATAATCTTCGGCTCCAACCAAGTTTACCATAATGCCACCAACTTTACTATCGGTTTTTCCTAGAGGTAGGTTTAAAATAGCTCGTATGTGTTGTTCAAATTGAGACGTGTAACTAGCTTCAATAGTGTGATGACCTGAATTGTGAGGTCGTGGAGCAACTTCGTTTATTAAAATGTCATCAGTTTCAGTCTGGAACATTTCAACAGCCAATAAACCAACATGATTAAAGGCAGCAGATGTTTTTAAAGCTATTAATTCGGCTTTAAGAGCTACTTCTTTTGAAATTCTTGCAGGGCAAATTACATATTCTACCTGATTTGCTTCGGGATGAAACTCCATTTCAACAACTGGAAAAACGGTTACTTTACCTTCTACATTTCTGGCTACAATAACAGACAATTCATTTTTAAATGAAATGAGTTTTTCTGTAATACATTCTACATTTGGTAAGTTGTCTAAATCTGAATGAGTTCTTACTATTTTTACACCATTTCCATCATAGCCAAATTGTGCGCTTTTCCAGACAAAAGGAAAATCAAGGCTTTCGTGTTCAATAGCAGTTAAAATTTCATCTTTATAAGCAAATCTTGAAAAAGGAGTAGTAGGTAAGTTGTGATCAACATAAAACAACTTCTGTTTGGCTTTGTTTTGTATAGTCCTTAATGTTTTTGAAGAAGGATACACCTCAATGCCTTCTTTTTCCAATTTTTCAAGAGCATCAACATTAACATTTTCAATCTCAATGGTTAATACATCTACTTTTTTTCCAAAATTATAAACCGTTTCAAAGTCCATTAAATCACCTTGATAAAACTCATTACAAGCTATTTTACAAGGTGCTTCATTGCTAGGATCGAGAACGCAAGTATATATATCAAACTTTCTAGTATCATTAAGCATCATTTTGCCTAATTGTCCTCCACCTAGTATACCTAATTTGAATGATGAAGAAAAGTAGTTGTTTTTGTTTTGGTGATTCACATGAAATGATTTACACTGCAAAAATACACTTAAATATGAATTCATGTATAAAATCACAAATCAAATAATCGTTAAAACGGCTTCAATTGATTATCTTTGCTCCTTTCAAAATTTATTAAGTTGATAAAACTTCACGATAAATATTTTAAGCCATTCATATCAGCGTCAGAAATTGATGATGTCATAACAGTTATGGTGGATCAAATTTCTAAGGACTTAGGAGATGAAATTCCTGTGTTTGTTGGGATTTTAAATGGTTCGTTCATGTTTGTGAGCGATTTTGTAAAAAAATATCCTAAACCTTGTGAAGTAACTTTTATTAAGTTGGCTTCGTATGAAGGCTTAAAATCTACCGAAGATATTCAACGCCTTATTGGTTTAACCCAAGATTTAACAGGAAGAACGGTTGTAATTCTTGAAGATATCATAGATTCTGGAAAAACCATGTTTGAGGTGCACAGAATCTTTAATAATGAAAATGTAAAGCAATTACTAATTGCAACACTTTTTTATAAACCAGAGGCTTATAAAGAAGATTTTAAAATTCATTATAAAGGCATAGATATACCTAATAAGTTTATTGTAGGATTTGGATTGGATTACGATGGATTGGGAAGAGATTTACCAGAAGTTTATCAAATAAAAACAACAGAGCACATGACAAATATTGTCCTATTTGGACCTCCAGGAGCAGGAAAAGGTACACAAGCAAATTTTTTAAGAGACCAATACGATTTGGTTCATATTTCTACAGGAGATGTATTTAGATATAATATAAAAAATGAAACTGCACTTGGTACTTTGGCTAAATCTTATATGGATAAAGGAGAATTAGTTCCAGATCAAGTTACTATTGATATGTTAAGTGCTGAAGTTGATAAAAATTCTGATGCTAAAGGATTTATTTTTGATGGTTTTCCACGTACAAGAGCACAAGCAGAATCCTTAGATATTTTAATGGATAGTAAAGATTCTGAAATCAGTGCCATGATTGCTCTTGAAGTTGATGATGAAGTATTGGTTCAACGCCTTTTAGAACGTGGTAAAACTAGTGGAAGACCAGATGATGCAGATGAGTCTATTATTAGAAATCGTATTAAAGAATATTACAGTAAAACAGCAATTTTAAAAGATTACT
>JAGQYS010000064.1 GCA_020435965.1 Flavobacteriaceae bacterium
AAATTTAAAATAATTTAAAAGTATTTTATCATTCACTGTCGATGGTGTAAAAATTTCAAATAATTTTGGTGCTTTACTAGTTTCAAAAAAGCCTGATAAACCAGTAGCCAGGCTTTCTGTAGAATTAGCACTTAAATACTCAAAACCATACATTTCACATAATTGTTTAGCAGAAAGACTGTGCTTAGTTTCAAAAAATGTATCAAAATTTTTAGTGTCTTTGTGGCCTGGAAGGATTCTGAAAATGCCTCCTCCTCCATTATTAATTAGTATTATTCTGAAATTTTTGGGTATATAGTTATTCCATAAGGCATTACTGTCGTAGAAAAAGCTTAAATCTCCAGTAATAAACGTTGTTTGTTTTTTGCTAACAACAGCACAACCTATTGCTGTACTTGTACTTCCATCAATACCACTAGTACCTCTATTACAATATATTTCTAGGGATTTACTTAAATTAAACAATTGTGCATAACGAACCGTTGCACTATTTGCCAATTGCAAAATGGCATGCTTTGGAATGGCTTTAAGCAGAACACTAAACACTTTTAAATCTGAAAAAGGAATGGTATCCAAATAAGCTTTATGTTTATTGCTTCTAATTTTTTTAATGGTTTTCCAAAATTCATGATAATCACTTTTAGTGACATGTGTAACACGTTCAAAAAACTCTGAAAAAAAATGGTTTGGTGTGGTTTTAATATGATGATCCAAGCAGAAAAACGTATCATAAGCTTTTTTCTCATCAATATGCCAATGATATTTAGGCTTATATTGACGCAAAAAGGCTTTGATTTTCTTTGAAACAATCATTCCACCAAATGTGATTAAAATATCAGGTTGTAGCTCTTTGAATTCCTTATCAGTTAAAGGAGCAATTATTTTATCGATACTCGGAAAAAAATCGGGATGATGTATGTTTGATGTGGTCTCAGTAAATACAATAACGCTTTCATCTTCAGCTAATTCATCAAGCCACTTTTGCTCAATACTATTAGGCGTATTAACGCCAACCACAACCATTTTTTTGGTTGCATTGTACCATTGATCGACCAAATCATTTAAAATCCTATCTTCTAGTTTTTTTGGTTTTACAACTATATCTTCTAGTTTTGGGTTAACTGTTGGTTTATCGACCATTTCATAAAGTGGTTCATCAAATGGAACATTAATATGAACAGGCCCTTTTTTATATATGGCTGTGTTTAATGCTTCAATAATATCGGATTCATTTTGCTTTTGAATCCCTTGTTGTAATCCAAAAAGTCGTTCCAGTTTATTCTCTAAGCTTTTTAAAATCGCTGGTTCTTCCTCTTGACCAAAACCATTTAAATCTCTCATATCTTGCTTTAAATTAGCTGAAAACAAAATATGATTCTGAAAAACGTTCTCTTGATTGATGGTTTGTCCATCTCCTACATTTATTAAATGTTCTGGTCTATCTGCACTTAAAACAACCAAAGCAATATCACTGTAAAACGCTTCTGCAATAGCTGGATAATAATTGAGCAATGCACTACCTGAAGTGCAAACTAAAGCTACTGGTTTTTGTAATTGTTGAGCAATTCCCAATGCAAAAAAGGCAGCACAACGTTCATCAACAATACTATAGCATTTAAAATACGATTGATTTGAAAATCCAATAGTTAAAGGTGCATTTCTACTTCCAGGAGAGATGACAATATGCTCAACACCTTTTGCTTTACAAAGTTGGATGGTTGTTTGTGCTAAAGGGATTTTAGGGTACTTCATATAAGTGCCAAAGATACTAAATGGAAACCGTTAAAAACAAGTAATTTTAAGACAATACACTTTTTATAGTATGCATTTTTGCAATGGTTTCTTCCCACTCTTTTTCTGGGTTTGAGGCTTCTGTTATTCCTCCACCAACATAAATTTTAATGACATTGTCCTTTAATTGCATACAACGTAAGTTTACAAATAAATGTGAAGCTCTTTTGTTGTAGGTGAATGCTCTGTTTTCAATATTAAGCTTTCCTGTTCTAGGTTGCACCTTTACTTCTCTATTGAGTTCACCTAAAAAGCCAGAATAGAATTCTCTATTGTAGTTTTCGTTATCTAAAATAAACTGCATCGCATCAATTTTAGGGAAACCACAAACCGCAGGCGTTGGATGCAAGGCATAAATAAGTTTTTGAAGTCCATTTTCGTGTTCACTTAATCTGCCTTTAATATCACTTTTTAAATGTAACACATGCCCAGCTCTAATAGTTTCAGCCTTTGAAACTTCTAAGTTTGAAGTGAACGAATCTAAATTTGAGGTTATATAGTCTACAACAATTTGCTGTTCATCCTGTTCTTTTTCTTTCCATATCACATCCATAATCCCTTCATAAGGTTGCGTTCCTGCCAATGCCATTGTAGAGAAATCATTGCCTTCTACCTCTAAAAGAGTTTCAGGTGTTGCTCCTAGCCAGAGCCCAACTTTTGGGTGATACCAACAATACACAAAAGCGGAATTATAAGTATGAAGCAATCGTTTAAAAATTAAAAATGGATCTGTTTTTATATTGTTATTTTCTATCATTCTAGAAAGCACAACTTTACTTAAATCAGTGTTTTCAATGGTCTTGATTCCTTTATTCACTAAAGACAAATGCTCTTCTTTATCTCCAACAGAAATATCCTTAAGCATTTCAAAATCTTCAATAAAAACATCATCTTCTGTCATTAATGTTTTAGACATACTTAAAGGAATCAACAAAGCATCTTTCCTTATATCAAAAGGAGAAAAAACAAAACCACTTTCTGAGTAATCTTCAATTTTATGCAGTGTTTGGTCTTTTTGCAGCAATGCTCTTATTTGAAAAGACTTAGGCTTACTGTAAGCCACAAAAGGAAATTCTTTTTTGTAGTGTTCTTGAAGGCTGGTAAAAAAAGATTCAGAACTCATAAAACGCTATGCTGATTTTGGAATGGCAACTGTTGTTAGTTTACACAACGATATTAAGTTGTTGTTATCGTCAGTAATTTTTATTTGTAATAGCTGAGTTGTTCTTCCTTTATGAATAAACGAAGCTTTAGCATATACATGACCCTCTTTTACACTTTTTATATGATTTGCTGAAATTTCAATACCTCTAACAAACACATTGTTTAAATCTAAAAACATGTGAGCTGCAAAGCTTCCAGTAGTTTCTGCCAAGGCAACTGTAGCGCCACCATGCAACACACCATCTGGTTGATACACTCTAGAATTTACAGGCATTTTAGCCACAACAAAATCATCGCCAAAATCAATAAATTCAATATTTAAGGTTTCCATTAAAGTGTTTTTACAAATAGAATTTGCATGTGCTATAACATCTTGTTTAGATAATTGCATATAAAAAGTTTACTTTTAATCTCTATTTTGTAAATGTACAAAACCGAAGTTAAAAATGAATCCGACCGAAAGAGAAATATCATACCAAACTACCAATAGTTATTCAACCTTGAACCAATTCACTGAAAGCACAAAAAATATATGGTTTGTATGCCATGGAATGGGTTACTTGAGTCAGTATTTTCTCAAGTATTTTAAAGATTTAAATCCTGAAGAAAACTATATCATTGCTCCTCAAGCGCAAAGCAAATATTATATTCCGCCAGCTTTTAAGCACGTTGGTGCATCTTGGCTTACCAAAGAAAATACATTAAAAGAAACTGATAATGTCATGCGTTATTTTGATGCAGTATTAGACGCTGAACAACTACCAAAAGATAAGAACCTTATCGTATTTGGTTATTCGCAAGGTGTGAGTGTAGCCATGCGTTATGTAGCCAGACGTAAACTAATGTGCAGCCAAATGGTATTACATTCTGGTGGTATTCCTAAAGAGTTGATTGCTGACGACTTTAATTTTTTAAAAGACCAATGCAAAGTTAGTCTGATTTATGGTACTGAAGATGAATATTTAAATGCCGAACGTATGCAAAGTGAAACCAAAAGAGTTCACGGGCTTTTTGATAGAAACGTAAGCATAATCCCTTTTGATGGGAAACATATTGTAAATGTTGAATTGATAAACGGTTTAGTATGATTGCACCTACCTTAGAAAACGATCGTGTTAAACTTGCTATACTAGATTTAAGCAACTACAAACATCTTATTGAAATTGCAAACCAAGAAAACTTAATACAATATTCGCCTAGTGATATTTCAACTCCTGAAAAGCTAAAGGAATACGTACAAGTTGCTGTTGATGGTTACTACCACAAAACGATTATTCCATTCATTATTTATGACAAACAAACTCAAGCCTATGCTGGAAGCACACGCTTTGGATTGATAAACTGGAAAAACAAAGTGCTCCATATTGGGTGGACTTGGATTGGCAAACAATTTCAAGGTACAGGGTTAAATAAGCACATGAAGTTTTTAATGCTAAAATATGCTTTTGAAACTTTAAATTTTGATAAAGTAGAGTTTAGAATTGATGAGCGCAACATTGCCTCACGAAAAGCAGTTGAAAAAATTGGTGCAACCCTTGAAGGCATTTTACGAAAAGACACCTTAATGCTTGACGGTTTTAAGCGAAGTACCTGTTGCTATGGTATTTTAAAAGAAGAGTGGCAAATGATTAAGGGAAGTTTTTTTAATGACTATTAGTAGTTACACTTATCGGTCTAGTATAAGAATAGTAGCAGATTTATAATCACTAACTTTTCGGTTATACAAAGACCTTTTTTTATATTTACTTACTTTCATTTTAACGATTAACCCGCTATTATTTTTATACAATGTTGTACCCAGTGCTTTATTGTTATCAATTAGAAAGACAAGGAATAACATCTTCTTCGAAGTAAGGCTTTTGATTTACCCAAAACATATAATCTACCTTCAGAAAATCTTTTGCAAAAGCATTTAACATTGGAACAAGGTTTTTTCTGTCCTTTTGACCATTGTCTTGATTTTCTTCGTAGTCATTATCAGAACCCGTTTTACCAATATAGTTTCCGTCTTGAACCGCAATTCCAAGAGGAACTGTAAATTTTCCCTCATGCATTTGTGCAAGTGCATGATTTAACTGTCCCTTTCTGGTAACCATTAAATCAGGTCCACCAAGACCTACACCTATTTTTTCACCATATTCGTATATGCTTTTTAAATATCCTTTGTCGTTAAACGGCAACCATTCTCCTGGAATAAAATTAGCATAAATCATCGTAGTTACATCTGGAAATGCTTTTTTTAATGCCAACATATTATTTTTAATTCCCTTGACATAATCAACTTCGTTAAAACTAGGATCTGTCTTGTTATTGACTCCAATTGCTGTCTCTTGAAGATTAATTCCCTCTATTTCTCTATTAAGCTCGTTTCCCATTGCGTCCAATAACATTGCAAAACGTTCTTGGACTTTTTTATTCCATCTTTTAGCTATCCACCCTTCAGGTTCTCCATCGTCATTATATTGATAAACCGCACCTCCATCATATTCGTTAGTTAATAAATAATTTGGAACAGCTTTGTATTTTATGTCAAATGTTACATCTTGCAACTGGATGAAAAGTTTTTTTCCATATTTACTCAAATAGGCAATGTCTTCTTTTATAATTGTAAAATTGTATTTTCCTTTTTCAGGTTCTAATTCTTTCCAAGAATACATGATTTGTGCTCCTTGAAACCTTGAAAATAAAAGGAAAGGGTGATTTTTAATAGATTTTCTATCTCTTGAAAAATAAACAAAGTGACGAATACTATCTTGAGGTATTGGACAAGTGACATTGACATATTTTTTATAAGCATCTTTATATTTTTCAGATGGATTTTTCAAATTCTGTGCATTTATTGATGTGCATAGGAATAATATTATAGTAGAAATGAAAAATTGTCTTTTTATCATAGAAGGATGCTGTTTTTGCATTGGGTACAACGTTATGATATGATGTCTTTTAAATGACTTATATCAGACGATAAGCGAAGTTATTTTTTAAAAACTTAAAATCAACGAAATAAAATCAGTTTTCAAAAATACTTATCAACAACTAAGTTGTTAATCGCTCAATAATAGATTTTGTAGGCAATATTTTGGTAGTATGCTCAATGCTAGGTCCAGCAACCCAAACGGTTTTATAAGTTGCTTTTTTTGCTGCTTTTTCTGTGGCTTTGATACCAATAGAAAAACGTATCATTTTTACCCATTTTTTGAGCTTTCTGTTTTTGTTCAGAACCGATTCTAACCAAGTTGCTTTAGTGCCAATTTTCTGTACATAAGGCGTGTTTATTATTGTGCAAGGCGTTCCTGAAATACGCTCAGTCATTACAATATCTTTAGCACCATAATCTACACAAGCTTGTTTGTACTCCTCAGTGACATTGGCTTCAGTAGATGCAATAAACGGACTTCCAACAGATACACCTTCAGCTCCATAACTTAGCATTTTATCAATATCTGACTTACATCCTACTCCTCCAGCCGAAATAATTGGTATGTTGCAATTAGCAACTAATTCTTTTATTAAGGCTTCAGGAGATAAATTACCTCTATGTCCTCCAGCTTCATTATTTACAGCAATAATGGCATCTGCTCCTAACTGCTCTACTTTTTTAGCAAATTTTAAATCTACCACATCACAGAACACTTTTATTCCAGCCTTATGAGCTTGGTTAATGGTTTCTTCAGGACTGCCAAGTGATGTGATTATAAAGTCGCAGCCTTCTTCGCAAAGCACCTCTAATTGCCCTCTGTACTTGATATTAGACTTATTCACAATTAAATTAAAACCAAACGAACCACCTTCAACTTTTGCTGCTTTTAATTCTTTAATGGCAGCTCTTAACTCATCAAGAGTTCTGTAATTTAGAGCAGGAATACACCCAGCAATTCCTCCTTTCATGGCCTCAATGACCATTGCTGTATTGGACACCAAAAACATTGGTGCTTGTATGATTGGATGCTTTATTTTTAAAAGTTGTGTGAGCTTCGTTGTCATATTGATTTTGATTTCAGCAAATATAATAATTATTATGCGTGCATAGTAAACTATTTTATTGTCATAAAAAAAGCACAATCATTTCTGATTGTGCTTTTCCTATTGTTAAAATAATCTAATTTTTATAGAGATCCTGAATCAAGTTCAGGATGACAAATAATTATTTCACTTCTTCAAAGTCTACGTCTTCAACATCACTTCCTTCTGCTTGTCCATTTTGACTAGCATCTGGTCCTGGCTCAGCTCCTCCTTGCTGAGCTTCAGCTTGAGCTTTGTACATTTCTTCAGAAGCTACTTTCCAAGCTTCGTTTATTTTCTCTAAAGCAGGATCTATAATTGCTATATCTTTAGTTTCATAAGCTTTCTTCAATTCCTCAAGTGCAGCTTCGATTGGTTGCTTTTTATCATCCGATAATTTATCACCAAATTCTTTAAGCTGACTTTCAGTTTGGAAAATCATGGCATCAGCAGCATTCAATTTATCTGCAGCTTCCTTAGCTTTTGCATCAGCTTCTGCATTTGCTTCTGCTTCTTGCTTCATTTTTTGGATTTCTTCTTCAGTTAATCCAGAAGATGCTTCAATTCTGATATCTTGTTTTTTACCTGTAGCCTTATCTTCGGCAGAAACTTTAATGATTCCATTAGCATCAATATCAAACGTTACTTCAATTTGTGGAGTACCACGTCTTGCTGGTGGAATTCCATCTAAATGGAAACGACCAATAGTTTTGTTATCAGCAGCCATTGGACGCTCACCTTGTAGTACGTGAATCTCTACCGAAGGTTGATTGTCTGCAGCTGTTGAGAACACTTGGGATTTCTTAGTAGGAATCGTCGTGTTTGCTTCAATAAGTTTCGTCATTACGTTACCCATAGTTTCAATACCAAGTGATAATGGTGTTACATCTAAAAGCAGTACATCTTTAACATCACCTGTTAAAACACCACCTTGAATAGCAGCACCAACAGCAACAACCTCATCTGGATTTACTCCTTTGCTAGGCTTTTTACCGAAGAATTTCTCAACCGCTTCCTGAACTGCAGGAATACGAGTTGAACCTCCTACCAAAATAATTTCGTCTATATCACTTTTAGATAAGCCAGCAGCTTTTAAAGCAGATTGGCAAGGCTCGATAGTTCGCTTTACTAAATCGTCAATTAATTGCTCAAATTTGGCTCTTGTTAATGTACGCACTAAGTGTTTTGGACCACTAGCAGTAGCAGTAACGTAAGGCAAGTTGATTTCTGTTTGCGCTGAAGATGATAATTCTATCTTAGCTTTTTCAGCAGCTTCTTTTAAACGTTGTAAAGCCATTGGGTCTTTACGCAAGTCTAAACCTTCTTCTGCATTGAACTCTTCTGCCAACCAGTTAATGATTTTTTCATCAACATCGTCACCACCTAAGTGAGTGTCTCCATCAGTTGATAATACTTCAAAAACGCCATCACCTAATTCAAGGATAGAGACGTCGTGTGTACCACCACCAAAATCAAAAACAACAATTTTTTGGTCTTTATGTTTTTTATCTAAACCATAAGCTAAAGCTGCAGCTGTAGGCTCATTAATAATTCTACGTACTTTTAATCCAGCAATTTCTCCTGCTTCTTTTGTAGCTTGACGTTGAGAGTCATTAAAGTATGCAGGAACAGTAATAACTGCTTCTGTTACTTCTTGATCTAAGAACTCTTCAGCTGTTTTCTTCATTTTTTGAAGCACCATTGCTGATAATTCTTGAGGTGTATACAAACGACCATCAATATCTACTCTTGGTGTATCGTTGTCACCTTTAATAACTTTGTAAGGAACACGCTCTGCTTCTTTTTTAGATTCAGAGTATTTATTTCCCATGAAACGTTTAATGGAATAAACTGTTTTTGTTGGGTTAGTCACAGCCTGACGTTTTGCAGGATCACCAACCTTAATTTCGCCACCTTCAACAAAAGCAATTACAGAAGGTGTTGTACGTCTTCCTTCAGCATTTGTTATCACAACTGGCTCGTTACCTTCCATAACAGAAACACATGAGTTTGTTGTTCCTAAATCAATTCCAATAATTTTACTCATAACTTTATTTATTATTCTTTTGTGTTGAATTTCTTTTTAATTACATTTTGTTATTGTCAATCATTGTGCCATGACAAAAAATATGACAAGGTGTCAGAAATATTTTAAAAAATTAAATAAACATCTGATTCTCTTTGGTACACGATTTGATACTGATAAATCAAAAAAAATATATATTATGAAACGCTTATTACCTTTATTTACAGTATTTGCATTATTATTAACAGCTTGTGAAGGTGATCCTGGCCCACAAGGTCCTCCAGGGTTTGATGGACTTGATGGCGAAATTATAGCTTCATCTGCTTTTGAAATTGTAATTGATTTTAATTCTGCCAATAATTATGAATACATTGAAGCTTATGGATTTAACGTGTTACCTTCAGATGTAACGCTTGTTTACATTTTATGGGATACTGTTAACGGACAAGATATTTGGCGTTTAATGCCACAAACGGTTTACTTTGCTGATGATAGCAATTTGGTTTACAACTTCGATTTCACACAAGATGATGTACGATTCTTTTTAGATGGCACAACAGATTTTAGCACCTTAGATGATGTTTGGACACAAGATCAAGTCTTTAGGGTTGTAGTAGTTCCTGCTGATAATGTTGATGGTATTGACATATCAGATATTAATGCAGTCATGAATTTTAATAACATACAAAGTGTTGACTTGAGATAAGCAACATCTACAAAAAGCCTAAAGCCTGAAAACTTCATTTTTTCAGGCTTTTTTTATTCAAAATAATTAATTCTTCTTTTCGTGTTATTAAGTACACAACATTTATATTTGTCCAAACACTAAAAATGATTAGTTAATGGAATGTATTTCGGTTTTTGACATGCTAAAAATTGGTGTAGGACCATCGAGTTCTCACACATTAGGACCTTGGCGTGCAGCTGAACGATGGATTAAAGAGCTTAAAACTGCTAATAGATTTGATAGCGTAGAAAATATAATAGTGGACTTATATGGCTCTTTATCATTAACTGGAAAAGGACATGCTACAGATTTAGCCATTATGCTTGGCTTAAGTGGTGCAGATCCTGAAACTATTCCAACAGAATCCATAGACATTATTATCGCTTCTATTAGAAACACTAATATTTTAGTTTTTAATAATGAAAAATCTCTTGAATTTCATCCCAAAGAAGCAATTGTTTTCAATAGAAAGTTTCTCCCCTTCCATGCCAATGGCATGAAGTTTACTGCAGTAATTGATGGTAAAAAAACAAGTTCTACGTTTTATTCTATTGGTGGAGGTTTTGTAGTAAAGGAAGAACGTAAAAATTCAAAACGCAATAAAGAGATATTTAAAACATTTCCGTATCCAATCCAAAAAGGAACAGAACTTTTAAAGTATTGTAGCGACTTAAAAAAGTCTATCTCAGAAGTGGTTATTGAAAATGAAAGATCGCTTCGTAGTGATGAAACCATTGATTATGAAATACAGCGTATTTGGCAAACCATGTTAGAATGCATGTACATTGGTTGCCATACTGAAGGTAATTTACCTGGAGGTCTAAATGTAAGACGTCGTGCTTATGACATGCACCATAAACTTATTGGTGATTACACTTACAACTCACCACAAGAATGGTTGGAAGCCATTAGGAAAACAGAGGTGAAATTCAGACAAATTTTAAAATGGGTAAGCTGCTTTGCCTTAAGTGTTAATGAAGTTAATGCATCATTAGGTCGCGTTGTTACAGCACCAACCAATGGAAGTGCTGGCGTTATTCCAGCTGTATTAATGTATTATATGGTGATTGAAAACCATGAAGCCGATTTTAAAGACATCAAGCAATTTTTATTAGTGGCTGGAGAAATTGGAAGTATCTTTAAAAAAGGTGCCACTATAAGTGCTGCAATGGGTGGCTGTCAGGCAG
Organism: Flavobacteriaceae bacterium; assembly: GCA_020435965.1. Lineage (GTDB taxonomy): Bacteria > Bacteroidota > Bacteroidia > Flavobacteriales > Flavobacteriaceae > CAJQLB01. Next base: position 10,898 of record JAGQYS010000064.1, read on the forward strand.
AAATTGGTGTGAGTGCTGCTATGGCTGCAGGTGCTTTATGTGAAGTTTTAGGAGGTTCTCCTGAACAGGTTTTAATTGCTGCTGAAATTGCTATGGAGCATCACTTAGGGTTGACTTGCGACCCAATTGGTGGATTGGTACAAATACCTTGTATTGAACGCAACTCGATGGGAGCCATCAAAGCAATTAACGCTGCAGAATTGGCTTTGGAAACAGACCCAAAAAATGTAAAAGTTCCTTTAGACGAAGTGGTAAACACAATGTGGGAAACTGCCAAAGATATGCACACTAAATACAAAGAAACGTCAGAAGGTGGTTTGGCAGTAAGAGTGAGTTTATCGGATTGCTAAGTCCATCTAAATCTTCCCAAGTGGAAGACTTTTAATGTCTAAACAATAGATCAAATATTTTTTACTAAATATTGCCTACTGATTGCAGCCTTCTTTCCTTCTCGTGTCGATTAAATAAATAATTTTCCAAGCACCTTCAAGTTTTACCAACTGAAACGAGTTTACTCCACAATGACTAAACTTGTCATTAAACCAAAATTCGTAAGGGGTCCAAGCGTTTGCCATATCACCATCAACTCGGATTTTAAAATCCAATAGCTTTTCTTCAAATTTTTGATCTTTAGGAATGGACACAATGGACTTTAGAAAAGCACTAAATTCTTGAGAGTTCAATTGCGTAACACCTTCTCTGTTTTTTCCTATGGATTGTAGTTTAAGGTCTTCAGACACTAATTCCTTTATAGCTATACTGTCTTGTTTATGGAAAGCATCAAAGAATTTTACAATGGTATTTTTTACTTCCAATTCATCAGGATTTTGAGCATAGATTGATGCTGAAATAAAAAATACTAGGAAAAAAACAATGATTCTCATAATTAAATTTTTTCCTAAAATAATCGATATACATTCATCTAAAAAACATTATTGAATAATTAACACACTTGGCTTTCTGTTTATTTACTATTTTTACAATCTAATCTAGAAACTATGTCTACTGCAAAAAAGGAATATAAAAGAGTAACAACTAAGTCATTGGTTGACATGAAGAGCAATGGAGAAAAAATATCCATGCTTACAGCCTATGATTACACGATGGCTAAAATCGTTGATGGCGCTGGCATTGATGTTATTTTAGTTGGTGACTCAGCAAGTAACGTGATGGCTGGTCATGAAACCACACTACCTATTACTTTAGACCAAATGATTTATCATGCTTCTTCTGTGGTTCGTGCCATTGAAAGAGCTTTAGTTGTGGTTGATTTGCCTTTTGGAAGCTACCAAAGTGATCCTAAAGAAGCCTTGCGTTCTGCCATTAGAATTATGAAGGAGTCTGGTGGACATGCTGTTAAACTAGAAGGTGGCAAAGAAATTAAAGATTCTATAAAACGCATTCTAAATGCTGGAATTCCTGTAATGGGACACTTAGGATTGACACCACAATCTATATACAAATTCGGAACCTATACTGTTAGAGCTAAGGAAGAAGAAGAAGCTTTGCAGCTAGTTGAGGATGCCAAAATGTTGGAGCGTATTGGTTGTTTTTCCATTGTATTAGAAAAAATTCCTGCAAAATTAGCAAAACAAGTTGCTGAAAGCGTAAGCATTCCAATTATTGGTATTGGAGCAGGAAATGGTGTTGATGGACAAGTGCTTGTTTTACATGATATGATTGGAATGACACATGAGTTTAATCCGCGTTTTTTAAGACGCTATATGAATTTATATGAGGATATGACCAAAGCCATCTCGCAATACGTTGATGATGTTAAGAATGTAGATTTCCCTTCTGATTCTGAGCAATACTAAAATGTCCAAGACATTATCTGACAAATCTAATTTACTAGTTCTTTACGAAGACAACCACATCATCATTGTTAATAAACGTGCTGGTGATATTGTACAAGGTGACAAAACTGGAGACCAACCTTTAAGTGAAGTCGTAAAAGACTACATTAAAGACAAGTACAACAAACCTGGTAATGTTTATTTAGGAGTAACGCATCGTTTAGACAGACCAACTACAGGAATTGTGGTTTTTGCTAAGACTTCGAAAGTATTACCCAGACTCAACAAATTATTTTCAGATAAAAAAGTGAATAAAACCTATTGGGCTGTGGTAAAAGAAAAGCCTGAAAATGAAAAAGACACGTTAATTCATTGGTTAAAAAAGAATCCAAAGAACAATAAATCTACAGCTTATAATCACGAAATTAAGGACAGTAAAAAAGCCATTCTACATTACGAAGTTATTCAACATCTGAATAATTATGTTCTTCTTGAAATTAAATTAGAAACTGGAAGACATCATCAAATTCGCTGTCAATTAGCTAGTATTGGTTCGCCAATAAAAGGCGATTTAAAATATGGTTTTGATAGAAGTAATAAAGATGCGAGCATTCATTTACATTCGAGAAAAATTGAGTTTATCCATCCTGTGAGCAAAGTGCAAATAAAAGTTGTTGCACCAACACCAAAAGATCCCATTTGGGACGCTTGTTCTAACTAAATTAGTATCTTTATAGGAAAAATACATCTTGAATATTCCTAGCATACTTAAACAACAGAGAGCATACTTTAAAACCCAACAAACTAAAAATGTTTCATTTAGAATTGATATTCTCAAAAAATTGAAACAAGAAATTGTTTCCCGAGAACAAGACATTTATGATGCGTTTAAAAAAGACTTCAATAAATCGGCTTTTGAAGGGTTTATTAGTGAGTATGGTTTGGTAATTTCAGAATTGGATTTAGCTATAAAGAATTTAAAATCTTGGTCAAAGCCAAAACGTGTAACACCTTCGATACTTACATTTCCATCTACTGATTATATTTACAAGGAACCTTACGGAACAGTACTAGTCATTGCGCCTTGGAATTATCCTTTTTTATTAGCAATTGACCCAATGCTAATGGCTATTGCCGCTGGTAATACTGTTGTTGTAAAACCAAGTGAGTTAACCGTTCACACATCGAAATTGATTACTGAAATTATTAAAAGTGTTTTTGAAACAGAACATGCAACATCCATTGAAGGTGGAATTCCTATTGCAACCGAATTGTTAGAGCAAAAATGGGATTATATCTTTTTTACAGGAAGTGTTCCTGTTGGTAAAATAGTAGCTAAAGCTGCAGCGAAACACTTAACTCCTGTGACTTTGGAACTAGGAGGAAAATCGCCTTGCATAGTAGATGATACCATCAATTTAAAACTCGCTGCTAAACGTATTGCCTGGGGAAAATTATTAAATGGAGGACAAACTTGTATTGCACCAGATTATGTAATTGCAGAATCCTCTATCAAGGATAAGTTAATTGAAGCCCTAAAAGCTGAGATTATTAATGCTTATGGAGATAATCCTAGAGAATCTGGAGACTTTCCAAGAATAATTAATGAACGTAATACAAAGCGTTTAATAGAAATGCTTGACGATGTTAATATAGTTTATGGTGGTGAATACCATATTGAATCTTGTTACATAGCTCCTACTCTTGTAGACCATCCAAGCTTGGATAGCAAATTGATGCAAGACGAAATATTTGGACCAATACTTCCTATTTTGACCTATACAAATGAAACTGACATAGATAACATTATTAGTAATTATGACAAGCCTTTGTCGCTTTATGTGTTTTCTAAAGATAAGGCCTTTATTGATGCTATTTTAAAAAATTACAGCTTTGGTGGAGGCGCAATAAATGACCCTTTAATTCATTTTGGAAATCATAGATTACCTTTTGGTGGTGTTGGTGCAAGTGGCATTGGTGCCTATCATGGAAAGCATGGATTTGATACGTTTTCTCATCATAAATCTATATCAAAACGAGGCACTTGGTTTGATCCACCTGTTCGTTATGCTCCTTATAAAGGGAAACTAGGATTGCTAAAAAAAATGTTTAAGTGGTTTGGATAAAATTACTTTATTGGGTATTCCAACTCTAGCTTAGTTCCAATTTCTTGTTGAGAAGTCAAATTGAATTTTGCTTGAATTAAAGCAGCTCTATCTCTCATATTGATAAGTCCTGAACCTTTTTCTACTTTTTCAACATTAAAGCCTTTTCCATTGTCATATGCTGTAATAATCAACTTATCGTTTAGGTAGTTTAAGTTTATTTTAAAAGTTGTTGCCTCAGCATATTTTAAAGTATTAGATAAAAACTCTTGAAAAATCCTAAACAAAATAATAGCATCTTTACTTACTATATCATTTTCCTGTCCCTCAAATTTTAACTTAGCATTTATGCGATTTAATTTGTTAATCCTGTCTATTTCATTTTTTACAGATTTATTTAATCCAAAATTCAATATCACTTCACTATTTAATACTTTAGATAAGCCTCTTACCTCTTTAATTGCGTCACCAATAACTGATTTCGTGTCTTCAACTTTATTTTTAATAGAATCTTGAGCCAAAGACGAAACCAAACTCAACTGCATATTAGCCACAGATAGCAATTGACCAATATTGTCATGAAGTTCTTGTCCAACGTTTTTTAGGGTTTGTTCTTGTATTTCTGTTTGGGTTTTTACTAATTCTTCTTCAAATTCACGTTCACGTTGAATTTTATCCAGTAATAACTTATTTTTCCGTTTTTGAAAAACAATAAAAAACAAAATGACCAACCCTGTTACGATTACCAAAACAGCGATCATATAAATCAACAAATACCTTTCGGCATCAGTACTGACTAATTGTTCTGAGGTTTGCACCATATTAAAGCGAATGAAAAGGTTACATACATAAAAGCAATGCATAAGATGTTAATTGTGGCATTTAATCTTAGATAATCCATATCTGAACGTGAAAAATAAACATCATAAAAAAGTAATGGTATTTTAATTAAGAAAAAAATAAGCAACACTGCAGCAATGTAAAAATTTATAGACTTATAAAATATTAATACTTTTTGAGTATTTAATACTTCCATAAAATATAATACTATACTCAACAGTATAACTAAAGCACTAAAAATGTTGACAAAATAAAAGGATGACACAAAAAATAAATTCCAATTCAGTAGTATGTACACTAATGAACTTATAATAAATATCAAAGTGATATATTTTATCACTTTGATTGAATAATCAGACTCTAAAAATTCACGAAAATAGAATGAATAAAATACAGCACTTCCAATAGTCCAAAAAATAGCGTAAAACCAATAATTTTCTTCAAATTTAGTTCCTTTTAAGAATTCTTTTACTTCTGATAAATAATCAAAATTTTCTACATAAGTCGGATAAGCACCAATCAATTCAAGAATAGCCACATAAACCAAAAAATAAATAAAATATTTTACAGGAGTACTACTGAACTTTTTATAACATAAAACTCCAGTGATAGCTGCAATCACTTCTACAAAATTAATTATAAATGAATAGTTGTTTAAAAAGAAATCCATTAAAAATATTATGCTATTGCTGAGGGTAATTTGCGTTAGGAGGCCATCCAGTATTTCCAAAATTCAATGCATCTCCATCAGGTATATCTGAACCATCACTATTGCTACCATCCTTTCCATCTGCAATGATGGCTGTTGGCACAATGAAAGAGGTTGAATAGCCAGCTTTACCTTCAACTGTTGGATAAGCTCCACAATAAATACGAATTCCATTCATTTCATAACCAAGCTCTCTTGCTTGGTTTTCAGCATGTTTTAAATAGGCTTTAATATCTTCTAAAGAGTACCAAGACGACCTATTGTCAGGTCTTTTAGTGATTTCTTTACTAATCAATTCGCATCGTTCTGTAAATGTATCGTTAAGCTGTTTTGCTTCTTTTGATGAGATAATCCCTTTGGGTATTGACATAATTTTATGGTTAGGTTAGTAATTACTTTTGTTAATAATCCTGTAGTATTATTAAGTTTTATAATTTACACGTTCCAAGTTAATTAAAACACAATAATAAACGAAGAAAAATCTTTCAAATTTAAACTAGTAATCTATAAGGCTAAATTTAATCTTATCACCTGCTTTTTTTTTTTCTATTACATTAATAGCATACTCTGAAAGCTGTAAAACCCTGTGGTAACCACCTGTTGTTTGTCTATCTCGCATTAATATAATTAATTTAC